>CALAKR010000321.1 GCA_937923225.1 uncultured Aquabacterium sp.
GCGAAAGCGTGGCGCAGTGTGTGCGGTGACAGGTGCTGCTTGATGCCCGCCACGATGCTGTACTTGCGGATCAGCTTCCAGAACATCTGCCGGGTCATGGCACCACCGCGTGCGGTCACGAACAGCGCATCGCTGACCTGCCCACCCAAAATGGCGGCGCGCGCCTCTTCGGCATAGCGCTGCAGCCAGTCGCCGGCCTCCTGCCCGAAAGGTACCAGCCGCTCCTTGCTGCCTTTCCCGCTCACACGCACCACGCCATCGTTCAGCGATACATGCACGGCCTTGAGATCGACCAGTTCGCTCACGCGCAGGCCGCTGGCGTACATCAACTCCAGCATGGCGCGGTCACGCAGGCCCAGGGGCTCATCCACGGCGGGCGCCTTCAGCAAGCCATCCACCTGAGATTCCGTCAGCGTGGCCGGGGTGCGTAGGCGCTGGCGTGGCGGATCGAGCTTGAGCGTCGGGTCGGCCGAGGCCAGGTGCTCGCGCAGGGCCCAGCGGTAGAAGCGCCGGAACACGCTCAGGCGGCGTCCGGCCGAACTGGGCTTGGAGCCCGCATGCCGGGCCGCCACATAACCCATCAGATCAGGTTCATGCGCCTGCACCAGGGTGCGGCCATCGGCCTGCTTGCTCATCCAGTTGGCCAGGGCCTGAAGATCACGCCGATAGGCGGCCAGCGTGTTGGCGCTCAGGCCGTCTTCCAGCCAGAGCGCGTCCATGAAGCGGTCAAGGTGCGGATCGACCACGCAGCATGCCTTCCTTGAGCCGTTGGTCCACCGGCCTGTCGCCAATGAAGATTTTCAGGATCGCGCGGAAGAAATCCTCGCCTTCCACGGGCTGCCCCACCGGCTTGCCGTTGCGCAGCAACTGGGCGCCCACGCCGGGCACGAAATCCAGGTCCAGTGCATCGCCCTGGCGCAGGGTGCCCAGGCCATCGACCAGCCCGACGAACACGGCCAGGCGCTCACTCAACTGCGACTGCACGGCCTGCGATTCATTGCGCCGCACGCCTTTGGAGATGGCCTTGGACAACTCCTTGCTGGGGGCCTCCAGCATCAGCTTCAGACGCAGGCGCTTGGGGCCTTGCATGGCCATCAACTGACCCGGATCGCGTGAGGGGGCGGCCACATACAGGCCTGCCACGAAGGCCTTGATCCAGGCCACGCCGCGCAGCCCCAAGCCGTTGAGCTGCAGGGTGCGGTCGCCCACGACCACGGTGTCCTCGAAATGCTGCCCTTCCAGGCGGGCAGCCTGCGCTTGACCAGCGCCGGGCGCCTCGCAGACACCCACCATGCCGGACACCAGCGCCATCAGCGCCGCCACACACCAGGGCCTGCCGGCGGTCAGCCCCCTCATCACGATCCGCGTCGTGTTCCACACAAGGCATCACCTTTCAAAATCGGACAAACGCCCGCGCGGCCGGCAATCAGCTCGGCCACAGCGCGATTTTCCAACGGTTGGGGCAACTTCGCCACCAACAAGCCAGGGTTTGCCCGCAGCAAGCACCTCAGAGGCGGTTAGGCTTGCGCCCCATGCTGGACCCGATTCTGTTGCTGCCCGATTTCATCCTGATCATGACGGGCTTCATCCTGTGCCGCTACACGGCCTTCAAGCGTCCCATCTGGGATGCGGTGGAGCGCCTGGTGTACTGGATGCTGTTCCCGACCTTGCTGTTCTCGTCGATCGTGCGCAGCCCGTTGCACCCGGCCGATGCGGCCTCGCTGGCCGGTGGCGGGCTGATCATCTGCCTGGCCGGCATCGCGATGGCGACGGCCCTGCGTGTCTTGCCCGGCGTGAACCCCTTGCTGCACGCCAGTGGCGCCCAAGTGGCCTTTCGCTTCAACAGCTACATCGCCCTGGCACTGGCCGAGCGATTGGCCGGGACACCCGGCGTGGCCTGGACGGCGGTGCTGATTGCCCTGTGCGTGCCGCTGTGCAATGTGGGCGCGGTGTGGTCGCTGGCGCGCCATGGCGGCCACAGCCTGTGGAAGGAATTGATCAGCAACCCGCTGATCATCGGCACCGTGGCGGGCCTGACCGTGAAGCTGATCGGCCTGCCACTGCCCTGGTGGTTCCAGGAAAGCGTGCACCGCATCGGGCAGGCCGCGCTGCCGCTGGGCCTGCTGGCCGTGGGCGCCGGGCTGCGCCTGACCGGGCTGACCGCAGCGCCTGGCCTGGCCACCGCCCTGCTGGTGATCCGCCATGCGGCCTTGCCAGCACTGGCCTTGCCCTTGGGATACTGGCTGGGCCTGTCCCTGCCCGAGCACACGCTGCTGGTGGCCTTTGCCGCCCTGCCCACGGCCTCCAGCGGCTATGTGCTGGCGGTGCGCATGGGCGGCAACGGGCCCTTCGTGGCCGGGCTGATCACCGTGTCGACCCTGCTGGGCATGGCCAGCGTGCCGCTGTGGGTGGCAGCGCTGGGCTGGTTCCGCTGAGCCTGCGCCTGCGGCCGAGCAACCTTCTGCGCAGCGTCAGATCTTTGCCAGCGCCTGCGCCAGATCGGCCTGCAGATCGGTCACGTCCTCGATGCCGACGGACAGCCGGATCAGGCCATCGGCGATGCCCATGGCCGCGCGGCGCTCTGCCCCCGCCTCCCAGAAGATGGTCTGCGCCACGGGGATGGCCAGGGTGCGGTTGTCGGCCAGATGGCTGGACAGGATCACCAGCCGCAGCGCATCCAGGAAGGTGAACACATCGGCACCAGGCCGCAGCTCGAAGCTCATCAAGGGACCATAGCCCCCGGTGAACAGGCCGGCTGCGCGCTCATGCTGCGCGTGGGCCGGCAGACCGGGGTAGTGGATCTGCGCCACCTGCGGCTGGCTGGAGAGCCACTGCGCCAGCGCCAGCGCATTGGCACTGGCCTGCTTCACGCGCAGGGCCATGGTCTCGGCACCGATGGCGATGCGGTGGGCATCTTCCGCACGCAGGGTGAAGCCCATGTCGCGCAGGCCCTTCTTGCGGATCTGCTGCAGGCCCCAGTTGGCCGGATCGCCCTTGCGGTAGGGCTCGGCGATATTGGGATAGCGTGACCAGTCGAACAGCCCCGTGTCAGTGACCGAGCCGCCCAGCGCATGGCCATGCCCGCCGATGCCCTTGCTGAGCGAATGCACCACCAGCGAAGCGCCCACGTCACGCGCGCGCAGCAGCACCGGCGTGGTCATGGTGCTGTCGACCACATAGACCAGGCCCTTTTGCGCACACAGCTCACCGATGCCGCCCAGATCGGCCACCTGGGTACGCGGGTTGGCGATGGTCTCCACGAACACCATGCGTGTTTCGGGCCGCAACGCGGCCTCCACCGCCGAAGCCTGCGTGGCATCGACGAAGCTCACTGACACCCCCAGCCCCTGCAGCGTCTGCAGCAGGCTGCTGGTGTTGCCGAACAGGAACTGGCTGCTGACGATGTGGTCGCCCGCGCGCAGCAGTGTCAGCAAGGTGGCCGAGATGGCCGACATGCCTGTGGTGAAGCAGGCTGTGCCCTTGCCACCTTCCAGCGCAGTCAGGCGTGCTTCGAGCGCCCCCGTGGTGGGGTTGCCCTGGCGGGCGTAGACAAAGCCCGGCTGCGCCCCCTGGAACACGGCCACCAGATCCCGCGCGTTCTTGAACGCGAAGGTGGCGGAAGGATGCAGAGGCTTGTGCACGGAGGCGTGCTCATTGCCGGCGCGGCGCTCGGCGTGGAGCCAGGTGCTCAGGCTCGATTCAGCGTGATCGGGATCGTGGGGGCTGCTCATGGTGTGATGGTGCGAATGCTCAAGGGCTCTCAAGGGCTCAAGGCCGTGGCCTGACAGGCCAAGTGGGCCAGACAGGCCGGGTCCCAGCCCTGGCCACTCGGTCTTTGTCATTGCACCACAATGCCCTGCGCTGCCCAAGCCTTCACCCAGAACATCCCCGCGCCGACATGTCCCAGCCCAGCAAGCCCTCGCCCTCCGGCCACTATGCGCAAGCCGCAGCGCCTGGCCCCCTTGAGCCCATTCATACCTCTGCCGACGGCTTGCTCGCCGAGCTGATCGAGATCCCGGTACAAGGTGGCAGGATGCCCGCCTACCGCGCCGCGCCCGCCACGCCGGGGTCCCACCCGCTGGTCA
>CALAKR010000322.1 GCA_937923225.1 uncultured Aquabacterium sp.
CCGAGCAGAAGGCCGAGGCCGGGGGCCGGGGGCGGATCTTCCGGTGGGCCGCCCGCGTGGCGCAGGACTACAGCCGGGCCCAGGACGGCGGCCGCGTGCCGGTGGCGCTGAAGGCCCAGCACGCCCTGGCCCAGGATTTCATGAAGGCCGGCCTGTTCGACCGTGCCGAAGAAGCCTTCAAGGCCCTGGAAGGCACCGCCTTCGGCACCGATGCGCGCCTGTCGCTGCTGACGCTGTACGAACGCTCGCGCGACTGGCACCCCGCCATCGAGGTGGCCCGCCAACTGGAGGCCGCCGGCACCGGCTCGTTCGCGCCGCGCATGGCCCACCACTGGTGTGAGATCGCGCTGGAGGCCGATGCGCGCGGCCGCACCGACGAGGCCGACCAGGCCCTGCGCCGTGCCCGCGAGGCAGCCCCACAGGCCGCACGCCCGCTGGTGCTGGAAGGGCAGCGCCATGCGCGCCGTGGCCAGCCGGCTGATGCCCTGGTGTCCTGGGATGAACTGATGGCCCTGCAACCGCAGGCCTTCACGCTGGTGGCCGCCGATTACGCCAAGGCCGCGCAGCAATGCGGCCAGGCCGACGACGCACGCCACAAGCTGCAGGCCCTGTACGGGCAGTACCCCTCGGTGGATGTGCTGCAGGCCATCAATAGCCTGCAGAACGACAGCGCCGAGCGCCGCACCCGCCTGCTGAGCCACCTGCAGCACCAGCCCTCGCTGTCGGCCGCGCAGGGCCTGATCCGCGAACGCCTGGCCACGGGCGTGTCACTGAGCAACCAGGAGATCGAATCCCTGCAGCAGGCCCTGCACACCGCTTCCAAGCCCATGCAGCGCTACCGCTGCGCGGCCTGCGGCTTCGAGGGCCAGCATTACTTCTGGCAGTGTCCTGGCTGCCAGGGCTGGGACACCTACCCGCCGCGCCGGCTGGAAGATCAGTAAGCCCCGGCCGACCGCCGCCCCGCTGCCCCGTTCGCGTGACTCAGCCGCCGCGGCGACGCCGCGCTCTCAGCGTCGTCACCAAGCCCAGGCCAGCCACCAGCAGCGCCCACGTCTGAGGCTCGGGCACTGGTGCCTGCAGCGTCACTTCACTGAGCGCGATCCAACGCCCGGGCGACTGCAAGGTCACGGACACGAAACGGCCCTGCCCCGGCGATGCCAGAAGGGATAAGGTCACCGGAGTGTCGTTCACCAAGGGAGTTGCGTCCCACAGGCCGCGAACGATGCCGGCCCCATACAGGACGCCATCGTCCGAGAAACGGACGGTGGCTGTCAGGGGCAGGTAAACCGCTGCGCTCGGGTAAGTCAGGAAGTGGCCCGTGATCGAACCGACTGCGCGAACTTCACCAAGGTCAAAAGTGATCGTCGGGCTGTGGCCGTCCCAGAGCACGTACGGCGCCCATGCCGCATAGCCGCCCCCCACTGTCATGCCGTAGGCGCCGTCAGTGAGGTCGTTGCCGTTGTCGTTGTACCAGCCGTTGTTGGCACCGTCCTGGGACAAGGTGTAGGACGACACCGGCCATTGGGTGGGCTCGGCCGGCCCCGCGGGCACTGCATGAGCGGACGTGGCCGCAGCCAGCATGGCTGCGCCAGCAACGAGGGACTTCAGCCAGAACGACCTGGAATTCTTGTTGTGCACGACAACCTCCTTGGAACGCGCAACGGAAACACTGTTATGTGAACAAATGTTAAGCGCGTTCAGCGAGGGCCCTCACCCTCGATTGGGGGATCGCCCCTCATTCAAGGCGGCAAGCAGCGCCTGGTGGTTTCAATGCGCGTGGTCGTGGGCTGGCGGTGCGGACGTGCCCGTGGGCGCAGCGGCGCGCACCGGCACAGCCACCTTCTGCTCCAGCAGCTTGCCATCGGGGGTCTTGAAACGCAGCACCAGCGGCACGCTGCTGCCGGCCGTCAACGGGCGCTTGAGCGCCATCAGCATCAGATGGTGTCCGCCCGGCTTGAGCTCGACCGTCTGCCCGGCAGGCAGATGCAGCCCATCGACGGGGCGCATGCGCATCACGCTGCCGTCCATGGCCATCTCGTGCAGTTCGGCCGTGCCGGCCACCGGCGTGGAGAAGCCCACCAGTTGCAGGGCGGCGCTGGGGCTGCGCAGGCTCATGAAGCCGCCGGTGCCGCTCTGGCCCGGCACCGTGGCGCGCACCCAGGCGCCCTGCACATCGACGAACGCGGCGGGCTTGGCCTCCTTGGCCTTGGCCGTCGTGGCCTTGGCGGCAGGGGCATGCGATTCACCCGCGGCATGGTCGTGATCGGCCCTGGCCGGTGCCGTGCACACCGCGGCAGCCAGGCCGGCGGCCACTGCGAGCACCCAGGGTTGCACGCGCTTGTTCAGAAGCTTGGGGGTCATCGTGGGCTCTCCTCCATCGGGGTTGTTCGACAGATCAACAGGCCAGGGCTTCATCAAGCGCCGGCGTCACCCCGGCAGTCTACCCATCACGGCGACCCGCGGTTCAGCCTTGCATCAACACCTCAAGCCGGCACACCCAGGCGGCTGCCACCGGGCCAGGTAAAGATCTCGACGCCGGTGTCCGTCACGCACACGGTGTGCTCGAACTGGGCCGACAGGGAGTGGTCCTTGGTGACCGTGGTCCAGCCGTCGCCCAGCACCTTCACGTCGGGCTTGCCGCCGTTGAGCATGGGCTCGATCGTGAAGATCATGCCGGGCTCGAGCAGCACGCCCGTGCCGCGCTGGCCGTAATGCAGCACCTGGGGCGCGTCATGGAAGATCTGGCCTGTGCCGTGCCCGCAGAAATCGCGCACCGACGAGAAGCCGGCCTCGCGCGCCAATGCCTCGATGACCGCGCCGACATCGCCCAGGCGTGCGCCGGGCTTGACTTCGGCGATGCCGCGCATCATGGCGGCGTGGGTGGTGTCCACCAGGCGCTGCGCCAGGATGGAGACCTTGCCCACGGTGAAGGTGCGGCTGGAATCGCCATGCCAGCCATCGAGCTTGGGCGTGACGTCGATGTTGACGATGTCGCCGGCCTTGAGCACCTTGGCATCGGACGGGATGCCGTGCGTGACCACGTGGTTCACCGAGATGCACGAGGCATGCTTGTAGCCCTTGTAGTCGATGGTGGCCGGGATGGCGCCGGCCTCGCGCATGAAGGCCTCGCACAGGCGGTCGAGCTCGGCCGTGGAGACGCCCGGGCGCACGTGCGGCGCGATGAAATCGAGCGTGTCGGCGGCCACGCGGCCGGCGCGGCGCATGGCGGCGAAATCGGCTTCGTCGTGCAGGGGGATGGGACGGCCGCCGTCCTGTTGGGTGGATTGGCGCATGGTGGGCGAAGGGGGGGATGATCAGTGCGTGGCGGAGCGGACGGGCGTCGGCTCGGCATGGGCCAGGGCGGGGGCCATGGATGGCAAGGACGTGCTCACGCTCGCGTCGGGTTCGTCGTCCTGTGTCTGGAGCATCGACCAGGGACACAGCGCGGCGTGCGAGGTGCGCAGCAGGGCTTCGGCGCCTGCGGGGACTTCGCGGCCCTGGGCCAGGTAGGGCCGTGCCAGCGCCAGCGGGCTGTCGAGCAGGGCGAAGCGCAGCAGGGTGCCCATGGTCTGGGCTTGCCCCGCCTCGCTGCCGCCATGGCGCGTGCAGTGCCGCACGACCTGCTCGAAAGCCTGCTCCAGCGCGAGTTGCTCGTCTTCCAGGCGCTGGCGCCAGGGCTCGGCCAGGGCTTCGTCGATGGGCGGGTGATCCTCGCACTGCAGCAGGAAGCGGGCATGCAAGGGGTGCTCACGACACCAGCCCAGCAAGGCCTGTACACCCGGCCAGGTGCGGCCAGATTGCCAGTGAGGCTCGACGGCCTGGCGCAAACCGGACTTGGCCCGCAGCCAGGCCCGCGCCAGCACCTCGCTGCGTGAACCGAAGCGGTGATACACCGAGCCCATGGGCGCTCCCGCCTTGCTGGCGATGGCGGCCATGGACACCGCGGCCACGCCGCAAGTGGCAGCCACCTCGATGGCGGCCTGCACGAAGGTGTCGTCGTTGAATTTGGCGAGTCGGACCATCCAATTAGAATAAATCTTCTAATTGAAGGCGTCAACTCCGTCATGCTTGACCGGGTTGCGGGCAAGGGCTGGAGCCCCCAAGGCAGCGCCCGCCATATACTGTATGCAAATACAGTATTTATATGCGTGCGTCGCCCGTCCTTTCTTCCCTGCCCCCGGCGCTCCAGGATGCGCTGTGGTCGGCCAGCCAGGTCAGCCCTGGCCGGCAGCGCGTCTGCGCCACCGGCTTCGCGGCACTGGACCACGAACTGCCCGGCGGGGGCTGGCCCACGCACGCCCTCACCGAACTGCTGCAACCCTGGCCGGCCCCACGCGAGCCATTGGCCGAATGGCGCCTGCTGAGCCCCGGGCTGAGCCGTCAGGCCGGGCCGGGCCAGGCCCTGGTCTTCGTGGGCCCACCGCTCATGCCCCACCTGCCCGGGCTGCAGCAGGCCGGCGTACCGGCCGCACACCTCACCTGGGTGCGGGCGGACACCCCGCAGGAGCGCCTGTGGACCACCGAGCAACTGCTCAAGGGCCCGGGCGCCGCGCGCGAACTGGCGGGGCTGGTGAGCTGGCTGCCCCAGGCTGATGCCGCCCAGGTGCGCAGGCTGCAGACCTGGGCCTTGCAATGCGATGCGCCGGTGTTCATCGTGCGGCCAGCGCAGGTGGCACAGCAATCTTCCGCCGCGCCCTTGCGCTTGCGCCTCGAGCTGCAGGCGCCCGGGCAGTTGCGCATCGACATCCTCAAGCGCAAGGGGCCGGTGCTGGCCTCCCCGCTCAGGCTGCACGCCTGGCCACCCGGCTTGGCGCATTGGCAGCACAAGGCGCCCGCCCCCATCGAGCAGCCCGTGCGTGCGCCTCAACCAACCCCCATCCCCACGGCCATCCCCACACCCGCAGTGCCCTTGATGCCCACATGGCCTGCCGACTCGACCACACCCACCGCCGCCTTCGCGGCCTCATCTTCTCTGTCTTCACATGCTCTGGTTCTCGCTGATCCCCTCCGTGACTGACGGTGCCACGGCCGACGAACAGGCCTGGACACAGCGCCTGCTGGGCTGGTGGGCCCTGCGTTTCACCCCCCGCGTCGCCCTGCTGGACGAGGCCGTGCTGATCGAGGTCGGTGCCAGCCTGCGGCTGTTCGGGGGTGCCGAGGCCCTGCGACAGCAACTGCGCGAAGGCGCCCCCGCACCGGGCTGGCAGCGCCTGGCCTGGGGGCCGACCAGCCTGGCAGCCCTGGCCCTGTCGCGCCATCAAGGCGATGGCGTGGACGTCGCATGCCCTCCGCCCGAACAGCTGTCGACCCTGCCCCTGCACACCCTGAGTGCCGCACGCCCTCACCTGGAGACCTTGTCGCAGATGGGTTGCCGCACCCTGGGCGCCCTGCGGCGCCTGCCGCGTGGCGGCGTGGCCCGGCGCTTCGGCGCGCCCTTGCTGGACGCGCTGGACCAGGCCCACGGCCAGCGCCCCGACACCCTGCCGCCCTGGCTGACACTGCCCGAGGTGTTCGACGAGCGGCTGGAGCTGCCCTTCCGCGTGGAATCCACCGACGCCGTGCTGCATGCGGCCGGCCACCTGCTGCATCGCCTGCAGGATTGGCTGACGCTGCGGCACGCGGGGGTGCTGGCCATCGAACTGCGCTGGCAGCACGACATGGCCTCGCGCCATGCCGGTGGCGGCGAGGCCCTGGAAGTACGCACCGCCCAGGCCGTGCGCCAGGTAGACCACCTGGCGCGCCTGCTGGCCGAGCACCTGGCCCATGTGCGCCTGAAAGGCCCCGTGGGTGAGCTCAGCCTGCACGCCCGCGAGATCGAACGCCTGCCCGACCAGGCCCTGTCACTGCTGCCAGAAGCCCTGCCCAGCGGCGAGGCCCTGCGCTATACGCTGGAGAAGATCAGCGTGCGCCTGGGGCCAGGCCGTGTGCTGCGGCCCCAGGCGCTGGCGGACCACCGCCCCGGCCACATGCAGACCTGGGTGCCCTGCACACAGGCCGATGGCACCCGGCCCGGGCCGGCCAGACCGCCCCCGCAGGCCATGCCCATGCCGACCTGGATCCTGGACGAGCCCCAGCCACTGCCACTGCGCGGACACCAACCCCAGCACCACGGGCCGCTCAGCCTGCTGGCCGGCCCGCAGCGCATCGAAGGCGGCTGGTGGGATCAGCACCATGCCGATGGCGCCCAGGCGCGTGATTACTTCATCGCCAGCTCGCCCGCCGCCGGCCTGCTGTGGGTCTACAAAGAGCGCGTGCCCATGGCCGCCGAGGGCCAGGGCGCCGCACACTGGTTCCTGCACGGGGTCTACGGCTGATGGACCGCCACGCCCTGCCCGCCTATGCCGAGCTGCACTGCCTGAGCCATTTCAGCTTCCAGCGCGGGGCCTCGCATCCGGCCGAGTTGGTAGAGAGGGCCTGCCAGCTGGGCTACAGCGCGCTGGCCATCACCGATGAATGCTCGCTCGCGGGGGTGGTGCGGGCCCATGCGGCCCTGAAAGACATCCAGCGGCAAGCCCACGTGGATGACCACCCCGTGCCGCTGCTGAAACTGCTGATCGGCAGCGAGTTCACTGTGCAGCCCGCCAGCCATGAGCCCGATGCGCCCCCATTCAAACTGGTCGCGCTGGCCTGCAACCGCGATGGCTACGGGCACCTGAGCGAGTTCATCACCCTGCTCAGGCGCGACAGCCCCAAGGGGCAATACCAGCTGTGCGTCGATCAGATCACTGCCAGCGCCTTCAAACACTGCGTGCTGCTGCTGGTGCCGCCGCGCCCTTGCAGCCCTGAGGCCTTGGCCCGGCTGTGCCATTGGGGGCAAGGCCTTTTCAGTCAACACATCTGGCTGGCCGTTGAACTGCTCAGCGCCTGGGACGACGGCGAATGGCTGGACCAGTTGCGCGAGGTCAGCGAAGCCACCGGCATGCCCTTGGTGGCGGCCGGCGACGTGCATTTCCACGTGCGCTCACGCAAGCCCCTGCAGGACGTGATGACCGCCGTGCGCGAAGGCAAGCCCGTGGCTGACTGCGGCCTGGCCTTGCAGCCCAATGCCGAGCGCCATCTGCGCTCGCGCATGCGCCTGGCACGGCACTATCCGCCCGATCTGCTCGCGGCCACGCTGGAGGTGGCGGCCCGCTGCCAGTTCAGCCTCACCGAGTTGCAGTACGAGTACCCGCAGGAGCTGGTACCGCCGGGCGAGACACCCGCCAGCCACCTGCGCCGATTGACATCGGCCGGCCTGCGCAGGCGCTATGCTGGCAGAAAGCCACCGCCCTACCGCGTGCTGCGCCAGCTCATCAAGGAGCTGCGCCTGATCCAGGATCTGGGCTTCGAGAAGTTCTTCCTCACGGTCGAAGACATCGTGCGCCATGCCCGCGATGAACAGATCCTGTGCCAGGGCCGAGGCTCCGCCGCCAACTCGGCCGTGTGCTACATGCTGGGCGTCACCGAGGTCGACCCCAGTGAATCCAGCCTGCTGTTTGAGCGCTTCCTTTCCAAGGAGCGCAACGAACCACCCGACATCGACGTCGATTTCGAGCACCAGCGCCGCGAAGAAGTCATCCAGTACCTGTACCGCAAATACGGCCGACACCGCACGGCCCTGGCCGCCACCGTCATCACCTACCGAACCCGGAGCGCCGTGCGCGATGTGGGCAAGGCCCTGGGCTTCGATGCCGACACGGTCGATGCGCTCGCCAAGAGCCACCAGTGGTGGGAAAGCCGCGAGGCCCTGAACCAGCGCCTGCGCGAGATGGGCATCGACCCGGACGCCCCGGCCTTCCAGCAATGGCTGGCACTCACGCAGCAACTGGTCGGCACGCCGCGCCACCTGAGCCAGCACGTGGGCGGTTTCGTGATCGCGGCCGATTCGCTCGGGCGTCTGGTGCCGGTCGAAAACGCGACCATGAAGGACCGCACCGTCATCCAGTGGGACAAGGATGATCTGGAAGCGCTGGGCCTGCTCAAGGTGGACGTGCTGGCCCTGGGCATGCTCAGCGCCATCAAGCATGCGCTGGCCTTCATCAGCGAGCGCACGGGCCGGACCTGGGCCATGCAGGACATCCCCAAAGAAGACCCCGACACCTACGAGATGATCCAGCAGGCCGACACGATCGGCGTGTTCCAGATCGAGAGCCGTGCGCAGATGAGCATGTTGCCGCGGCTCAGGCCCAAGGAGCTCTACGATCTCGTGGTGCAGGTGGCCATCGTGCGGCCGGGCCCGATCCAGGGCGGCATGGTCCACCCTTACCTCAAGGCCCGCAAGCACGGCGCGGGCGACTACCCCAAGATCCTTCACAAGGCACTGGAGCGCACCCTGGGCGTCCCGATCTTCCAGGAGCAGGTGATGCAGATCGTGATCGATGGCGCCGGCTTCACGCCAGGCCAGGCCGATCAACTGCGCCGCGCCATGGCGGCCTGGAAACGCAAGGGTGGCCTGGAGCCCTTCAAGGACCGGGTGATCGAAGGCCTGGTCATCAGCACGGGCAATCGCCCCTTTGCGGAAAGCATCTTCGAAATGATCAAGGGCTTCGGCGAATACGGCTTCCCCGAATCCCACGCGGTAGGTTTCGCCAAACTGGCTTACTTCAGCTCATGGCTCAAGCGGCACGAGCCAGCGGCCTTCCTGGCCGGGCTGCTCAACGCCCAGCCGATGGGCTTTTACTCACCGCGCCAACTGGTGCGCGATGCCCAGCGCCATGGCGTCGAGGTGCACCCCATCGACGTGGTGCACAGCGACATCGGCGCCACGCTGGAAGCCATCGACCGGCACAGCTTCTCGCATATGCTGCGCGAAGACCGCCCCCAACGCGTGCGCCTGGGCCTGGCCCTCGTCAAGGGCCTGGGCGATGCCGCCGCGCAACGCATCGTCGCTGCCCGCCTGCAGCAGGCCTTCGCCAATGTGGATGACCTGGCCCGCCGCGCCCAGCTCGACCAGGCCGACCTGCGCCACCTGGCCGCCGCCGATGCGCTGCAAAGCCTGGCCGGCCACCGGCGCCAGCAGGTGTGGGAGGCCACCGCCCGGCACAAGGCCCCGCCCCTGCTGCGCGAAGCTCCCGTGCATGAACAGACGCTGCTGCTGCCCGCGGCCCCCGAGGCCGACGAGATCAACATCGACTACGCCGCCACCGGCCTGACCTTGCGGCGCCACCCGCTGGCCCTGCTGCGCAAGGCGCTCACGCAACGCAAGCTTCACAGCGCCGCGGCACTGCAGGCCTTGGACAACGGCAAGCCGGCGCGCGCCTGCGGCCTGGTCACCATGCGCCAGCAACCGCAGACCGCCAAGGGCACGCTCTTCGTGTCCATCGAGGACGAGACCGGCAGCGTCAACGTGGTGGTCTGGCACAGCGTGCGCGACAACTGCCGCTCGGCCCTGCTGCAATCACAGCTGCTGGCCGTGCACGGCACCTGGCAGAACGTGGATGGCGTGTGCAACTTGGTGGCGCATCACCTGGAGGATCTCACCCCGCTGCTGCAAGGCCTGAGCATCCACAGCCGGGACTTTCACTGAACCTCACGCAGCGTCACATCACATCATTCCAGCGCGCTGCCGAATTGCTCGGTAAACGCCGTGATGAAGGCCGGCGAGCCACTGAGCGTGAGCGTCACCGTGCGCCAGGCACGGCCCACCGTGGTTTCGGTGGCCACCTGCAGGTCATGGCCCCAGTCATGCCCCTCGTCCAGCGGGCCATGGCTGTCTGGAAAGCGCCGCCAGGCCCAGCCCAGCACCGACTGCACCTCGGCATCCACCGCATCGGCCTGGCTCGGGTCCGTCGATGCCATGACCTCGACCGTGCCGACGCCATCGGTGTCCTCGCTCAGATCAACGGTGAGGTGGTGCAATTCGGTCATGGGGAAATAGAAAAGCCACGGAATGAATCCGTGGCTCAAGTCCTGCAAACAGGCTCACGGGTTCAGGGAGGAAAACCCGTCCGCTCCGGATCGATTGATTCAGGCGGCGACCCGCATTGTGCACATCTGTAACTTTCCGCACAAGCCCATCCGGCCATTCCTCCCCCTTCGGTGGGATATCACACGCGCCTCATGCACCCGGCAAGGCGCGGCGGTACTGGATGGCCTCGGCCACCTGGGCGGCTGACACGGTGTCCGTGCCCGCCAGATCGGCGATGGTGCGCGCCAGCCGCAACACCCTGTGAAAGCCGCGTGCGGACCAGCCCAGCCGGGCACTGGCCGTCTTGAGGAAATGCTGCGCGGCAGGCTCCAACGCCGCGTGCTCATCCAGCCCCCGGCCATCGAGCGCGGCATTGAGGCA
>CALAKR010000323.1 GCA_937923225.1 uncultured Aquabacterium sp.
ACGCGGTGCATCGTGGTCGTCGATGGCGCACTCGGCGGCCAGCAGGCGGGCGCCTTCTTCGGTGGCGCGGGGCTTGCGGGTCAGGCGGCCGATGTCCAGGGCGCGCTGCAGGTGTTCATCGCGGCGGCTGCGGTCTTGCAGACGGTGCAGGCTGCCGGCCGACAGCAGGTGGGCCAGCGCGGTGAACTCGGCATCGGGCTGCAGATCGGGTGTGTCGGCCTGGATCACCACGGCGCGCTGCGCGGCCTTGTGCGCGCGGGTGAAGCGGCCGGCCAGGTACAGCGCCAGGGCCTCGCGCAGGGCTGATTGCGCGGCGCGGTCACGCTGGGTGGTGCGCCACAGGCGGGCACGCTCGGGCAGGCCCAGCAGGCCATCAAGGCCACGGATCAGCGAGTACACGGCCAGGCAGATCACCACCATGGCCAGCAGGAACAGGTTGAGCGACAGATCGGTGCGCCAACCCAGCCAGTAGATGGTGACGACACCATCGTTGTTGCCCAGGCCGGTGGCGGTGACCACGGCCACCACGGCCAGCACCAGCATCCAGACGATCGTGCGCATCAGGACAGCCTTTCCCGGGAGCCGCGCTCAGCGGCCTCCGGACAGTGTGGCCAGCGCCGCGAGCGTGTCGTCGGGCCGGGGCAGTTGGGTCTGCGGGCTTTGCGAGGCGATGTCGGCCAGCAGGCTCAGCAGGCCCTGGGTGCGGCGCGATTGCACATCGAAGTAGCGCTTGATGGCCTGCTGGGCCGACTGGATGTCGGCGTTGGCCGTGGCCGTCTGGCGGCTCAGCAGGCCCAGGCGCGCATTGAGCAGGCGCAGCTTGAGGTTCTCACGCAGGAAGAAGGCCTGGTCGGGGGCGATCAGCATGCCCTCGGGCTGGGTGATGCGGGTCAGGCGCACCAGCGAGCGGGCCTCCTGCCACACGGTCTGACCGGCCTTCTGGCTCCAGTCCAGCACGCGGTCGGACCATACGGGGTCGGCATCGGGCGACGACGCCGCCTGGCTGGTTGCGTTGGCTGCCGCTTTGGCGGCCTTGCGTGCGCTGGCACGGGTGGGCGCCGACGCTGCAGCCGCCGCATCCGCCCTGTCGGATTGCTTGCCGGGCTCGCTCAGCAGGGGCAGGTCATCGACCATGCGCACGGCTTCATCCATGCGTACCGCCAGGATGGACAGGTCGGCCACGCGTGTGGACTTGAGACGGTCCAGATCCTTGGCAATGGCGCGGCGCACGGGCTCCAGCCTGGGCTGCTGGGCGCGCAGCAGGCGCTCATCAGCGTTCTGCAGTGCGGACACCAGAGGCTCGGCGCTGCCGGTGAGCGTGGCCTGCCGTACGGCCACGCGCAGGTTCGCTTCGACATCGACAAGCAAGGTCTCGTCGCGCGAACGGCTCATGGTCTTGACCAGATCGTCAAGCTGGCCGCGCTGCAGGGTGACTTCGGCCAGGCGGGTTTCGAGCAGGGCCGACTTGGCCACGGCGTCACGGGCGTTGTCCTGGGCTTGCTTGGCCAGCAGGCGGGCTTCCTTGGCCTCGTCCTGGCTCTGCTCCTGGCGCTTGACCAGTTCGGACTCCAACTGTTGCAGGCGCTGCTGTGCGCTCCAGCCCAGCCAGGCGCCGCCTGCGGCCAGCAAGGCCACGGCAGCCACGATCCAGCGGGTCGCGGACGGGCGCGCCGGCGAGGGGGCGGCGGGGGGCACAGCGGGGGTGGCAGGTACGGTCAGGGTATCGGTCACGAATTGATTGTATCGACCGGGGGCGCCCCGTGCCGGCGGGGGGGCGCTTCAGGTGGTTTCCGCGGCCCAGGTTCGTCGTGCATGCGCCACTGCCTCGAGGGTGGGGCGGGTGTCGCGCACGTGGGTGAAGCCGGCCAGCTTGGCATTCTCGGCCACGCGCGGGTGGGTGGCCAGGGCAAGGGCGCCGGGGGGCAGGCCGCCTTGATCGGCCCAGGCCTGCAGCAGGTGGTCGATGGCTTCGGAGCTGCTGAGCAGCCAGACATGGCGCTCGGGGTGAGCGTGGGCCTGTGTGGCCAGTTGTTGCTGCGCGGTGGTCCAGCGGGCGGCCTGCCGCTGGTAGACCAGCGTGGCCGATACCTGGGCACCCTGGGCCTGCAATTGCTGGGTAAGCCATTGGCGGCCACGGGCCTCGCCCTGGTCGCCGCCGCTGGCGATCAGCACGTGCTGGTCCTGCCAGGGCAGGGGAGCCAGCAGAGGCCACAGGTGCTCGGAATCGAACTGATCGCTGTCCGGCGGGGGGCTGATGATCTGTGCATCTTGCAGGCCTGCGCTGTGCAGGCATTGCCGAACGGTGTCGGCGGTGCCGGGCCCAGGCGCGGCGGCCAGCGTGGTGGCGGGCCAGGTGATGCCCGCAGGGCGCTGCCGGGCAAACCACAGCGCCGCGTTGGGGCTGACGAACATCACCAGCCGGGTATGGGGCAACTGGGCCCAGGCCTTGTGCACGGCCGTCGCATCGGGCGGCGGGCCGATCTCGATCAGGGGCAGGGCATCGGCGGGTTCACCGGCAGCCCGCAGTTGCTCAGCCCACTGGGAGGCCTGCGGTTCGGGCCGGGTGACCAGGATCTTCATGCCGGCATGCTGGCCAGCCAATTGCGTGCGCCGGCTTCGATCAGCCGGTCGGCGGCCAGCAGGCCCAGCGCTTCAGCGCCTTCGGCCGTGGTGGGCTGGCCTTGCGTTTGCGCGCGCAGCAGGCCGGGGCGCTCGGGGTGACCCAGCAGCACATCCACGGTCAGGGTGTCGCCCGACCAGGTACCGTGGGCCGCCAGGGGCATGGAACAGCTGCCGCCCAGGGCGCGCGAGACGGCGCGTTCGGCCAGGGTGGCCCACAGCGTGGGGGTGTGATTGAGAGCCTGCAGGGTCTGGCGCAGGTCAGCTTGATTGGCGCGGATCTCCAGTCCCAGGGCGCCTTGCCCCGCAGCGGGCAGCATCTGAGCGGGCTCGATGACCTGGCGGATGCGGTCGGCCAGGCCCAGGCGCTTGAGGCCGGCGGCGGCCAGCACGATGGCGTCGTAATGGCCCTCGTCGAGCTTGCGCAGGCGGGTGTCGAGGTTGCCGCGCAGCGGCTCGATCCGCAGGTCGGGGCGCAGGGCGCGCAGTTGCACCAGGCGGCGCAGGCTGGAGGTGCCCACCACGGCGCCCTGCGGCAGGGCATCGAGCGCGGCGTGGTGGTTGGAGACCAGGGCATCGCGCGGGTCTTCGCGTTCCATCACGGCAGCCAGCACGAAGCCTTCGGGCAGCTCCATGGGCACATCCTTGAGCGAGTGCACGGCCAGGTGGGCGCGCCCCTCTTCGAGCGCCACTTCCAGCTCCTTGACGAACAGGCCCTTGCCGCCGACCTTGGAGAGCGCGCGGTCCAGGATCTGATCACCTTGGGTGGTCATGCCCAGCAGGTCGACCGTGCGGCCGCTCAGCGGGCCCAGCAGGGCGCGCACGTGTTCGGCCTGCCACAGGGCGAGGCGGCTTTCGCGGGTGGCGATGATCCAAGGGGGGGCAGAGGCTTGCATGCGCTGAATGCTACCAGCGCTACCAACCCGCGCGGTCGGCGTGGATCAACCCACGGCCATCGCGTTGCGGCGCTTCTGGGTCTGGTTGATGTAGTTCTGCAGGGCCCGCTCCTCACTGCCGTGCAGGCCTTCGATCTCGCAGCCCAGGCGGGCGCCTTGCGATTCGTTGAGCACGGTCACGTGGTGGATGGACAGGCCGACATCGAGCTGCGTATCGGCATCGAGTTCGAGCAGGCAGCGCCGGATGTGTGTGCCGGCGCCGATGTTGGGGACATCCTTGGGCACGGCCAGGGCCACGCCACCCAGGCTCACGTCCAGGATGCGCAGCGACAGCTGCATGTCGGGCATGGCCGGATGGCGGAAGTGCGCGGTGGGCGAGTGGCTCAGCAGCGGCTTGACGCGAAAGCTCGAACGCCGCTGGAAGCGATACAGCTCACGCGGGAAGTTGGCGTTCAGGGCGGTGTCACCACCGCGTACCTGCACGGCGCCTTCCAGATCGAACTGCACCTTGATGCTGTCCAGGTAGGCCACCGCCACGATCTCGCCGGATTCCAGCAGTTGCTGAAGGCGCGGATCGCCCGACTCTGCGCTGAAGCAGATGACGCCACGGGACGTGTCCACGGCCCACAGCAGGGTGGTGTAGCTGGCGCCGCCCGGGCTGCTGAGGGTGACCATGGTGTGGGTCTCCAGCAGCTGGCGCAGGATGGCCTGGATCTCCACCGCCGAAACGATGCGGAAATCGTCCAGGCTGTCATCGTCTCGCATCAGCCCCAGGGGGGCGGGTCGGGTTTCCATAAAGGGTACTGCGGCGTCAGCGGTGCGTGCGGTTCAGTGCAGGCGTTCGCCGTCGGGGTGTCCGGTCATGCGGCTGAGCTCGTTGATCCAGGGCTCGGCCAGGTTGCGGATCTCTGCGTCGTTGCGCAGGATGCGCTGCATGATGCGGCCCTTGAGTGCGATCTCCTCGGCGGGCAGCGGGCTCACGCTGGCGGCGTGTTTGAGCTGGGCGATCAGCACGGCGCACGCCCCTTCGAGGCGGACCACGGTGTCCCAGTCGCCGGTGCGAGCGGCTTCCAGCATATCCTGGCTGGCCTGCTCGATGGCTTCGTAGTAGCCCAGCAGGCTGTGGGTGCGCAGGTCTTCTTCCGCGCCGGCGATGATCAGTTCGGGGGCGTTCATGCCACCACCTCCTTGTTGACGGGGGTCGTGTTGGCCTCGGAGGCGATGCCTTGCCAGGCGTCGCGGATCGGGCTCATCAGCTGCACGCACTCGTCGATGGCAGCCGTGTCGTTTTTCAGGTTCGCTTGCGTCAGGCGCAGCGAGATGTAGCCGTACAGCATGTTCAGGTTCTGCGCGACCTCGCCACCCATGGTGGTGTCCAGGCTGCACTTGAGGCCTTCTTCCACGATGCGGATGGCGCGGCTCAGGGCGCGGCCCTTGAGCTCGATGTTGCCGGCTGCCAGGGCGCCCTTGGCTTCGGTCAGGGCGTCGAAGTAACCGTTGATCAGGAGCCTGACCAGTTCATGGGGCGAGGCGCCCGAGACGCTTGTCTCGACGCCGACCTGGCGGTACACGCCGGAGAGGGAGCGCGAACCGGCAGAGGGGATGGGACGGGAGAAGGGGCTGGCTGGTGCGTACATCTCGGATCTCGGCTTGGGCATGTTGGATATACCTGTTATCGGCCGTGGATGCGGGGGCTTGACCCATGGGCAGCGGAAAAAAGCCGCCTTGTTTCAGCCAGTTGTGTCAACCCGTGACTTCAGCTGTTGGTGAGCACGCTCAGCTGCTGCGCGACGTAGGCCGACAGGCTGTTGAGCTTGGTCATGTTGTTGTCCAGCGCGGTGTACTGCGCGCGCAGGCGGGCTTCAACCAGCGTCAAGCGGTTGTCGATGTCGTCGATCTTCTTCTCGTTGCGCTTGATGGTGCTCTTGATGCCGTCCTGGCGCGCAGCAATGCTGCCGTCGCTGCCCGCGATCTGGTTGGCCATCTTGTAGAAGCGCTGGCCCATGCCGGCGGCGTTGGGGTCGGCGTCGTTGGCGGTCGAGAAGAACTTTCGCACCTCATCGAGGTTGTCCTTCAGCGCCTTGTCGAGCTTGGTGCCGTTGGTGGAGAAG
>CALAKR010000324.1 GCA_937923225.1 uncultured Aquabacterium sp.
CAGGCTGTGATCGCGGCCGGTGCCGACGTTGGCGCCAGCATGGAAGCGGGTGCCGCGTTGGCGCACGATGATGGAGCCGGCGGGCACGACTTGGCCGCCGAACACCTTCACGCCGAGCATCTTCGGTTGGGAATCGCGGCCGTTCCGTGTGGAACCGCCGCCTTTTTTCTGTGCCATGGATCTGCTCCTTGGGACTGGCTAGAGGTTGTGGGGGCCGATCAGCCGTTCACGGAGCTGATTTGCAACTCGGTGTAGTTCTGACGATGGCCCTGGCGCTTCTGGTAGTGCTTGCGACGACGCATCTTGAAGATGCGCACCTTGTCGTGCCGACCTTGCGACAGAACAGTTGCTTTCACCGTAGCGCCAGCCACCAAAGGCGTGCCGATCTTCAGTTCCGCGCCGTTGCCGACAGCCAGAACCTGGTCGATCACGATCTCTTGGCCAACGTCCGCAGTAATCTGTTCTACTTTGATCTTTTCGCCTGCAGCAACTTTGTATTGTTTGCCGCCGGTTTTTATGACCGCGTACATGTTGAGACCTTTCAGTCGAAATGGAAAAGGAAACTCCACACCAAGCGCGTTCCAACAGACCCCGCATCAAATTTTCATTTGACGGAAATCTGGCGCCATCAAGGTGCGAAGCTCTCCACTCTACCACGGGTGGCTGAATTTGCATAGTAGGGTCGCGCTGACCGCCGGGCTTGGCCCACATCAACGCGGGCTGCGGCTCACTCGGTGGCAGCCACCGGGTCGTCCACCGGCTGCGCGGGCAACGAGGGCGCCCCGGCCTGATCGGCAGGGCCCTGCACCGCTTGGTCAATCTTGTACGGCAGGCGAATCTGGCGCCCATCGTCCGGGCCCGCCCCCGCCTGGGGGCCCCAGCCGAAGAAGGTGCAGACCTCGTCACGCTTGGCCAGCGCATCGTTGAAGCCCAGGTGGATCAGCTCCCGCGTGAACGAGGATTCGAACAGCAGGTAGCTGGCCAGCGCCGTGCCGCGCGCCGTCTTGCCGCGCCCGTACACACCCAAAGCACGCAACATGGCGCGCACGGCGGGCGGCAAGGCCCACAGGTGGCGAGCAGCGATGTCGTCGATGCGCTGCGAGGGCGCGATCACCAGGATGTCGACCTTGCGCAGCGGCGTGTGGGCACGGGCCTCGGGCGGCAGCAGGTCGATGGTGCGGTTGATGCGCTGCAGGCGTTCGATGTCCACGGCCAGCGCGTCCAGGAAGATGCTGGACATGGCGTGGCCGGCGATCTGCGCCAGGTTGGGATACTCGACGATGGTATCGCGCGGCTGGACAGGCTCCTGCAGGCGGCCGGCGCCCACCACCAGGATGCGGTCAGCCCCCAGGTGGATGGCCGGCGAGATGGGGGCGGCCTGGCGCATGGTGCCGTCGCCGAAGTAATGCGGGCGACCACCGGCCTCCAGCCGGACGGCCGGGAACACGAAGGGGATGGCGCTGGAGGCCATCAAGTGGTCCATCGTCAGGTCGGCGCGCACGGCGCTGCGCTGCGAGCGCGACCACGGGTCGATGGGCGGAAAGGCGTCGTAGAAGGTGACGTGCTCGCCGGTGGTGTAGCTGGAGGCGGACACGGCCACGGCATCGAGCACGCCGTCCTCCATCAGCTTGCGCATGCGGCTCATCTTGAAGGAGTCGCCCAGCAGTTCGCGCAGTGGTTCGTTGTCCAACAGCGAGCGCGGGCGCGCACGGCGCCAGCGCGCCAGGGCCCAGCCCAGCGAGAACAGGGTGATCCATTGCGCGCCGCTGCGGATCACGCCCAGCGAATCGGCACGGTAGACCTGCTCGCTGCGCATTTCGCGCCAGAGCTCGGCCATGTGGCGCACGGCCACTTCGAAGTGATCAGCGCGTGAGGCCAGGGCGGCGCTGTTGAGCGCACCGGCCGAGGTGCCGCACATGATTCGGAAAGGGTTGCCCCGCTGCGTCTCGCCACTGTCGCGGCGGATCAGCATCAGTGCTTGCAGCACGCCGACCTGGTAGGCGGCCCGGGCGCCGCCGCCGGTCAGGATGAGGGCATTCTTTCCTGGCAGGCTCATGGTTGTTTATCGGCTGGTATTGCACGGGATTGAGCACAGCTTGGGGGCATGGCTTACCCCAAGGCCCCTCAGCCCCCCTGCCGCATCAGGGTGGACTTGCCGAACAGGCTCTCGACCAGGTCCACCACCAGCTCGGCCGTGCGGTTCTGGATATCCCGGGCGGGGTTCAGTTCGACCACGTCCAGCGAGCCCAGCGCGCCGGTGTCGGCGATCATTTCCATGCACAGCTGGGCTTCGCGGTAGGTGGGGCCACCGCGCACGGGCGTGCCCACGCCGGGGGCGATGTCCGGGTCCAGCCCATCGACATCGAAGCTCAGGTGCAGGTGGTGGGTGTCGGGCTCCACGCCCATCAGGGCCTGCTGCATCACCGCGCGCATGCCGTGCTCGTCGACGTAGCGCATGTCGTAGACCTCGATCTGCTGCGAGTGCACGAAAGCGCGCTCGCCCGGGTCCACGCTGCGGATGCCGATCATGCGCAACGCATCAGGTGTGAGCGCGGGCTGGCCATCGACCGAGGCGATGTCGATCAGCGATGCAGGCCCGTAGCCGCACAGCACCGCCACCGGCATGCCGTGCAGGTTGCCGCTGGGCGTGATCTCAGGGGTGTTGAAGTCGGCATGCGCATCGAACCACAGCACGCGCAGGTGCTTGCCCACACGCTTGCAGTGCTGGGCCACTGCACCGATGGAGCCGATGGCCAGGCAGTGATCCCCACCCAGCATCATCGGGATCTCGCCCTGGGCCAGGGCCTGGCTCACGGCCCCGTGCACCACCTGGTTCCAGGTGACGACCTCGGGCAGGTGGCGGTAACCTTGCACCGGATCGAGCTGCTGGTTGGGCGGGCCGGCCAGGTTGCCGGCGTCGAGCACGGTGAGGCCCTGGCGCGCCAACGCGGCGGGCAAGCCGGCCACGCGCAAGGCCTCGGGCCCCATCACCGCACCCAGCATGCTGGCCCCCACGTCGGTGGGCACGCCGATGATGCGGATGCGGCTGCTCATGGGGCGTTTACCCGTTTACCAGCCGCAGGCCGAATCCTGCGGCGGTTGGGCCAGGCCGTACTCGTTGCGCAGCGTGTCCCAGGCTTCCTGGGCGGTCTCGACGTAACGGAACAGGTGGATGTCGTCAGGGCTGATCATGCCGGTGTCGACCAGGTGGTCGATGTCGATCAGCTTGGTCCAGAAGTCACGACCGAACAGCAGCACCGGGCGCTTGCGGCACTTGCCGGTCTGCATCAAGGTGAGCGCCTCGAACAGCTCATCGAGCGTGCCGAAGCCGCCGGGGAAGCACACCAGCGCCACCGAGCGCATCAGGAAGTGCATCTTGCGCAGCGCGAAGTAGTGGAACTGGAAGCACAGGCGCGGCGTGATGTAGGGGTTGGGCTCCTGCTCGTGCGGCAGCACGATGTTCAGGCCGATGCTCTTGCCGCCCACCTCAAAGGCCCCACGGTTGCCCGCCTCCATGATGCCGGGGCCGCCGCCGGTGACCACGTAGATGGGGGTTTCCAGCTGCGCCGAATGGTTGGTCACCATGCTGGCAAAGGCCCGCGCCTCTTCGTAGTAGCGGGACATGTCGATCTGGCGCTGCGCGCGGCGCACGGCCAGGTCCCGGGCCTCGCCGGCAGGCAGCTCCTGGCTGGCATCGAACCGGGCCTGCGCATCCTCAGCCGACAGGATGCGGGCGCTGCCGAACATCACGATGGTGGACTGGATGTTCTCTTCGCGCTGCACCAACTCGGGCTTGAGCAGCTCCAGCTGCATGCGCACGGGCCGCAGCTCGGGGTGCAGCAGGAAATCCGGATCGGCGAAGGCCAGGTCGTAGCTGCTGTCGGGGCCGTCGTACAGCGAGGGTTTGGCCGCCAGGCGCGCGTCCTGCACGGCGGTGGGAAAGTTGCGGGCCAGCAGTTCCTTGGGGTTGTTCATGCGTCGGACTCAGGTGCGGAAAAACAAACTTCTGGAGGACAGCGTAGCAGCGTCGCGGCGGCTTTGCTCGGCAAGCTGTGCTCAATACGCGACGCAACTGGGTGCTTGCCTGCCTTGTCGCGGCCAACAAGCAGCGGCCAGAAAAAAAACCCGGCCGAGGCCGGGTTTTGTTCGCTTGGGGCCGCCCAACGATCAGCTGAGCTGGTCGCTGATGAGCTTGGTCATCTCGAACATCGACACTTGAGGCTTCTTGAAGATCGCCTTCAGCTTGTCGTCTGCATTGATGTTGCGCTTGTTGGCGGCATCTTGCAGGTTGTGCTTCTTGATGTATTCCCACACCTTCTTGGTGACCTCGGTGCGCGGCAGCGGAGCGGCGCCGATGACGGCGGCCAGTGCCGGGCTGGGGGTCAGGGCCTTCATGAAGGCCGCGTTCGGGGTGCGCTTGGCAGCGACCTTCTTCACGGCGGCCTTCTTGGCCGGAGCTGCCTTCTTGGCAGCAACCTTGGTGGTGGCGGGAGCCTTTTTCGCCGCAGCCTTTTTGGCCGGGGCCTTCTTCGCAGTTGCCATGTGAATTCACTCCATCGAAGTCGTCAGATCTGAACAGCCGTCCGCGGGCGCTTGCTGCATGCGCAAACGTTCCTCACAGGGCCAGCGCCCACGATGGTAATGCCACTTCCCTCTGAAAACCAGCCATCGAACAGGTTTGTAGCCCAGGGACATCAAAGATTTTCGCCAAAGGACAGGCCAGACACCGCGTTTGCACCGAGCCGGGGCACCCATGAGGGGGATACCCCGTGCTTTTGATGTCCAATGACGGCTCCTTCTCATGACCGCCATGGAGACGCACGACCATGACACCGCAGACCATCTTGTCGCAAGGCTTCACACTGCCCAATGGCGCGCAGATCAAGAACCGGCTGGTCAAGTCGGCCATGAGCGAAGCGCTGGGCACGCGCGAACGCGCGCCCACGCCCGAGCTGACCCGGCTGTACGGTGCCTGGGCCGAAGGCGGCATCGGGCTGTGCATCACCGGCAACGTGATGATCGACCGGCGTGCCCTGGGCGAGCCCGGCAATGTCGTGATCGAGGATGACCGCGACCTGCCCGCGCTCAAGGCCTGGGCCGAAGCCGGCACGCGCCATGGCACGCAATGCTGGGTTCAGCTCAACCACCCGGGCAAGCAGGCGCCCAAGGGCCTCAACAAGGAAACGGTGTCGCCATCGGCCGTGCCGTTCAGGCCGGAGATGGCGGCCTTCTTCGCCACGCCGCGTGAACTGACCGAGGCCGAGATCCTCGATCTGATCGCACGCTATGGCCGCGCCGCCGGCATCGTCAAACAGGCCGGTTTCAGTGGTGTGCAGATCCACGGTGCTCATGGCTATCTGGTCAGCCAGTTCCTGTCGCCACACCACAACCGCCGCACCGACCAGTGGGGCGGCAGCGCCGAGAACCGCCGCCGCTTCGTGATCGAGGTGCTGCGTGCGATGCGGGCTGCGGTGGGGCCACAGTTCCCGATCGGCATCAAGCTCAACTCGGCCGACTTCCAGCGCGGCGGCTTCACCGAAGACGAATCACTGGACGTGATCCGCGCGCTGGAAGCCGAAGGCATCGACCTGGTCGAGATCTCCGGCGGCACCTATGAGGCCCCGGCCATGACCGGTGTGAAGGACAAGAAGGCCGAGCCCATCAAGGACAGCACCCGCCAGCGCGAAGCCTACTTCCTGGCCTTTGCCGAGAAGGCGCGCCAGGCGGTGAAGGTGCCGCTGGTGGTGACCGGTGGCTTCCGTTCTGCGGCAGGCATGGCCGAGGCCATCACCTCCGGCGCGGTCGATTTCGTGGGCGTTGCGCGCTCGCTGGCGCTCGAACCCGATCTGCCCCGCCGCCTGCTGGCCGGCGAGGAGCCCGTGCACACCGTCAAACCGATCCGCACCGGCATCGGCTTCATCGACAAGATGGGCCTGATGGAGATCACCTGGTACACGGGCCAGCTCAAGCGCATCGGCCAGGGAGAGGCCCCGAAGCCGGGCGAATCACCACTGTGGGTGTTCCTGAAGTTCATTGGCCAACAGGCCGGCCTGGGCCGCAAGAAGAAGCGCCCGACAAGGCTGCGCGCCAGCTGAAGCCACTTCAAGCAAAGCATCCCTGAAAGCGGACACGGCCCCTTGAGGGCCGTGTCCGCTTGGCGTGATCGCCTGGCGCTGCGCTGTCTGCATCTGCAAAAGCGCCACTGGAAATAAAGATGCGTTTGCGTCAAACACCAGCCATGCCTCGCCGTCCCCACAGCTCAGCCCTTGCCCGTTTTCCACTTCCTGGAAGGTGTTCAACGCAAACGCAAACGGATATTAATGAGAATCACTCCCATTTGCAATATACCGTATTGTAAATGTGGGCATCCGGACAACATGGGTGACTTGGCAGCGTTGCGCTTCTAACATGATCATCGAATGAGAATCATTCGCATACATTGGGCGTGCTTCTGGCGCGCCACCGCTGCTCATGTGCAAACACCTTTTCTGCCGCATGCCTCCGATGGAACGCTGGGACTTCCTGGCGATGCGGGTGCGCTGTGCCCTCTACGCCGATGACCCCCGCGCCATCGATCAGCTGTTCACGATGGGGGCCTACCTGCACGAACAGGGCGATGCCTGTGCCTGGGACGTGGCCCGCAAGACAGCCGCACTGCTGATGGACACGGCCGAAGACGGCGCCCTGCCCTGGCAGTGGCGCTGCCTATGCCTGGACCATGTGGCCCGCCCCCTGGGCGTGATGCAGCACATCGGCCGCATGAGCGATGCCCCGCCGCACCTCAGCTCCGAATACCGGCGCATCACGCAGGCACTGGTACAGCGCCTGTCGCGCCTCGACATCCACCGCGAATCATGGTGAAGCAGCGACACCTCATGCAGCGTCTGCTGGGCTGGCTCATCGTCACCGGCGGCATGGCCGTGCTGCTCAATGAAGCCTGGCGCGGCTGGGCCGACCAAGCCGATCCCCGCGTCATGAACGCCCTGCTGGGCGGTGGCATGGCGGCCTTGGCCACGGCTTTGGGCACCGTGCCCGTGCTGGTGTCGCGCACGATCCCGGCGCGGGTGCACGACAGCCTGCTGGGCTTCGGCGCAGGGATGATGCTGGCCGCCTGCTCCTTCTCGCTGATCGTGCCAGGGCTGGAATCCGCCCGATCACAAGGGGCCGGCGCCTGGGGCTCGGCCCTCACGATCGGTGCCGGCATCGCGCTGGGCGCCGCGGTGATGATGGCGCTGGAGCACTGGCTGCCACACGAGCACTTCATCAAGGGTGTCGAAGGCGGCCCCAACACCGAGGCCATCAAGCGCACCTGGCTGTTCGTCTTCGCCATCGCTCTGCACAATGTGCCGGAAGGCGTGGCCATCGGCGTGGCCTTTGGCAACCAGGCCACCGTGGGTGCCGGCGCACTGGCCACCGGCATCTCCATCCAGGATGTGCCCGAGGGGCTGGTGGTGGCGCTGGCCTTGCTGGGCATCGGCTACAGCCGCATCACGGCGGTAGCGCTGGGCGCGGCCTCCGGCCTGGTCGAACCGCTGGGCGCTGTGATCGGCGCCTCGGTGGTGACTGTGTCGACAGCCCTGCTGCCCTGGGGCCTGGCCTTTGCGGCCGGCGCCATGCTGTTCGTCATCAGCCACGAGATCATCCCCGAATCCCATCGCAAGGGGCATGAGCGCTTCGCCACCAGCGGCCTGATCTTCGGCTTCGTGCTGATGATGGTGCTGGACACGGCACTGGGCTGATCCCTCATCGACCACGACAGGGTCTTTGCCAACTCACTAAGGTGTTTGCCAGCCCCTTCTTCCGCTGGTCACGCCTGACCGCTTCACAGACAAGGACGATTGACATGACCGCCACCCGTATCGAACGCGACAGCATGGGCGAGATGACCGTGCCCGCCGAGGCCCTGTTCGGCGCACAGACGCAACGCGCCGTGCTGAACTTTCCGGTCAGCGGCTGGCGCATGCCCAAGGCCTTCATCCATGCGCTGCTGCTGGTCAAGAGCGCAGCCGCACGCGCCAATGTGTCGCTGGAGCAGTTGCCGGCCGACAAGGGCGAGGCCATTGCCAACGCCGTGACCGAGCTGCTGGCCACTGACTACATGGTGAACTTCCCGCTGGACGTGTTCCAGACCGGCTCGGGCACCAGCACCAACATGAACGCCAACGAAGTGCTGGCCACGCTGGCATCGAGCCGCCTGGGCCGCGCCGTGAGCGCCAACGACGATGTCAACCACGGCCAGAGCAGCAATGACTCGATCCCGACGGCGCTGCACGTGAGCGCGGCACTGCTGCTGGCGGAGCAGTTGATCCCT
>CALAKR010000325.1 GCA_937923225.1 uncultured Aquabacterium sp.
TTCATGGACGAGCACCTGGTGATCGCCGACAAGCCGCACTTCCTGCCCATCACGCCCAAAGGCCGCTACGTCCAGGAGACGCTGCTGGTGCGCCTCAAGCGCCGCCTGAACATCGACACCCTGGTGCCCATCCACCGGCTGGACCGTGAGACCGCCGGCCTGATCGCCTTCACCGTGCAGCCGCACGAGCGCAATGTCTACCAGGCGCTGTTCCGCGAGCGGGCCGTGGACAAGGTGTATGAAGCCGTTGCCCCGTTGCGAGCAGATCTGGCCTTGCCCTTGATCCACCGCAGCCGCCTGGTCGACAGCGCGCACTTCATGGCCATGGAGGAAGCACCCGGCGAGCCCAACTCGGAAACGCTGCTCGAGCTACAGCAAGCACGCCCTGATCAAGGTCTCGGCCTGTACCGCCTGAGCCCGCACACAGGCAAGCGCCATCAACTGCGCGCGCACATGCACGCCCTGGGCATCCCCATCGTCAACGACCGCATCTACCCGGTACTGCAGGCCGCCGATCCGCTCGATGCGCCGGACTGGCGCCACCCACTGCAATTGCTGGCCCGCCACCTGGCCTTCGATGACCCGGTGACCGGCCAACGCCGCAGTTTCACGAGCCGGCGTTCGCTGGATTGGCCGCCCAGCCCGCCGCCAGATCCCGCGTGATCTGAGCCGCGGGTACCTCACGGCAAGCACTCACGTTCTGCCCAGCCCACAGCGGCGAGAAATCCGCCGAACCCGCAGCCTCGGCCTTGGCGCGCAGGGGCGCAATCGCCGCCGTGGCCAACGGGAAAGCTGGCGCAACCGCGCTGATCGGCCCCAGCTCGCGCATCGCCCGGTTGACGATGCCGCGCGCGGGCCGGCCGGTGAACAGATTTGTCAGGGCGGTCTGGGCCGCGCCTTCGCTGCGCAAGGCCGTGCGGTGCAAGGCACTGGTGGTGGCCTCCGGGCACAGCATGTAGGCCGTGCCCACCTGCACGCCCGCCGCGCCCAGCGCCCGCGCCGCCGCCACGCCCGCCGCATCGGCGATACCACCGGCCGCGATCACCGGCACCCGCACCGCGCGCACGATCTGCGGCAGCAGCGCGAACAGGCCTACCTGCGTGCCCACGTCGTCAGACAGGAACAGGCCCCGGTGGCCGCCTGCTTCCAGGCCCTGCGCGATGATGGCGTCCACGCCCCGCTCTGCCAGCCAGCGCGCCTCGGCCACCGTGGTGGCTGACGAGATCACCTTGGCGCCCCAGCTGCGCACGCGTGTCAGCAGGGCTTCATCGGGCAGGCCGAAGTGAAAGCTGATCACCGGCGGGCGGAAGGCTTCGATCACGTCGGCCACCTCGGCGCTGAAGGGGCGCCGGCCGGGGCCGTGCGGGATGTCCGCCTCACTGGCGCCGAACTCGGCGTAGTAAGGACGCAGTGCATCGCGCCATCCTGCTTCACGCGCCGCATCAGGCACCGGCGGCTGGTGGGCGAAGAAATTGACGTTGAAGGGCTTCGATGTTCCCGCGCGGATCGCAGACAGCTCATTGCGCAAGGCATCGTCGCCCAGCATGGCTGCGGGCAGCGAGCCCAAGCCGCCCGCCTCGCTCACCGCGATCGCCATGGCACTCACCTGCACACCGGCCATCGGCGCCTGGATCACGGGCAGATCGATGCCCAGCAGTTCGGTCAGCGTGGCGATGCTCATCATGGGTCCTTGTCTGTGTGCTCAGCGGAAAGCCACGATTGTGGTCCTCCAGCGCGCAACAGGCACGCGAAGGGGCTTGCGTCCCGCCGGGCAGGCCGGCATGTCGGACATCACATCCGGCCACCTGTACAGGCCCTAAGATGCCGCCAAGCGCCCTGCGCGCCCCCCGGCACAGCCAGCACTAGGAGACACCCATGTTCAACGCACTGGTCCTCGACAAGAACCCCGATTTCAGCGCCGAACTGCGGGAGGTGGACGACAGCTTCCTGCCCACGTTCGCGGACGGCGGCGGCGTCACCGTGGCCATCGAGCACTCCACGCTCAACTACAAGGACGGACTGGCCATCACCAACAAATCGCCCGTGGTGCGCAGCTGGCCCATGGTGGCCGGCATCGATGGTGCCGGCACCGTGATCGACAGCGATCACCCCGCCTGGAAGGCCGGCGACCGCATCGTGCACAACGGCTACGGCGCGGGCGAAACGCACAAGGGCTGCCTGGCCGGCAAGGCGCGCCTGCATGGTGACTGGCTGGTGCGCCTGCCCGAGGCCTTCACCACGCGCCAGGCCATGGCCATTGGTACGGCCGGCTACACCGCCATGCTGTGCGTGATGGCCCTGGAGCGCCATGGCGTGCTGGACAAGCCGGCCGATGGCGAGGTGCTCGTCACCGGCGCCACCGGCGGCGTGGGCTCCGTGGCCGTGGCGCTGCTGTCACGTCTGGGCCACAAGGTCGTCGCCGCCACCGGCAAGGCCGGCGAAGAGGCCTATCTGAAGCAGCTCGGCGCCACGAGCATCATCGACCGCGCCGAGCTGAGCAGCGCCGGCAAGCCGCTGCAGAAGGAACGCTGGAAGGCTGTGGTCGATGCCGTGGGCAGCCACACCCTGGTCAATGCCTGCGCCCAGACGCGCTACGGCGGTGCCGTGGCCGCCTGCGGCCTGGCCCAGGGCTTCGACCTGCCCGCCACGGTGATGCCCTTCATCCTGCGCGGCGTGGCCCTGCTGGGTGTGGACAGCGTGATGGCGCCGCT
>CALAKR010000326.1 GCA_937923225.1 uncultured Aquabacterium sp.
TCCATCGGGTTGAGCGGATCCTGGTTCTGCATCTGCGTGACCAGCAGCTTGAGGAAGCGGTCAGAGGCTTCCGTCGTCTTGTCGCTCTTGGCCGTGTTGTTGTTGAGCAGGTTGTTGGGGATGCCGTTGGTGGTGGTGTTCGTGGCGGTGACCATGGCGGGTTGTCCTGTTCAGATGTGGTGGTGTTCTGCGGATCGGAGGATCAGCCCTGGCCCAGCTGCAGCGTCTTCATCAGCAGGCTCTTGGCGGTGTTCATCACTTCGATGTTGTTCTGGTACGAGCGCGAGGCCGAGATCATGTTGACCATCTCCTCGATCGGGTTGACGTTGCTGAAGGTCACGTAGCCGTTGGCATCGGCCTGCGGGTGACCCGGGTCGTGCACCATGCGGCCGGGGGTGTTGTCCTCGACCACATTGCTCACGGTGACGCCAGCGGCGCCCACGTCACCCATGGGCTCGGTGGTGAACACCACGTGGCGCGCCTTGTAGGCGCTGCGGTCGGGGCCGGCCACGGTGTCGGCGTTGGCCAGGTTGGACGACACCACGTTCAGGCGCTGGGCCTGGGCGCTGACGGCCGATCCGGCGACATTGAAGATCTGGAACATGGACATGGCTCAACTCCTTCACTGGCCATTGATGGCCGTGGTCAAGGTCTTCATCGATCCATTGATGAAGCGCAGCGTGGCTTCGTAGCGCACGGTGTTGTCGGCGAAGTTCGCGCGTTCGCGGTCCATGTCGACACTGTTGTTGTCCAGGCTGGTCATCGAGGCGGTGCCATAGCCCAGCTCGGGCTTGGCGCCTGCGCCGGCGGGCGAGCCGCCCCGGTTCATGTGATTGGCCGCGCCGGTGGCCATCTGCAGCGTGGGCATGGCCAGGGGGCTGCTGCCCGCCGAGCGCTGGCCCGTGGCCTGGCTGAGCGCATCGGCGAACTTGAAGTCCTTCGATGTATAGCCCGGCGTGTCGGCGTTGGCGATGTTGCTGGCGATCAGGCGCTGGCGCTCGGAACGCAGCTTCAAGGCCTCGGCCTGGAAGTCGATGCTGTCAGTGAGTCGGTTCAGCATGGCATCACCTTGAAAAACAACCTTCGGAAAATCACGTCGGAATGGTGAATCCACGAGGCCTGAAACATGAGCCGAAATAGCAGGTACAAGACCGGCCAATTCGCGCAGCGGGCCGGCGGCGTGGCGCGTAGAGTCGCACTCACCATGAAAGCGTCCCTGCGTTCCATCTCTCTTCCCGCCCTGTCGGTGGCCTGGCTGTTGCCGGCCCTGCTGTGCGCGATGCTGGTGGCGCTGGTAGAACCCGCGCAGGCCCAGAACATGAACTGGGGCGCTGCGCCCACGGCCGCGCAGGCGCAGCCGCCGGCATCGCCCGAGATGGCCGGCTTCCAGCACGAACTGGAAGCGCTGCTCAAATCCAAGACAGAAGAAGAGGCCGCGGCCTCTGGTGGTGCGGACGCCCAGGCGGCTCGCCCCTTCAAGCCCCGCCTGGAAGTGATCCTGGGCCGGCTCGATCCTCGGCTGAAACTTGCACCCTGTGAAAAGGTGCGGGCCTTCCTGCCCGAAGGCACCCGTCTGTGGGGCCGGGCCCGCGTGGGCCTGCGCTGCGAGCAGGGGCCTGTGCGCTGGAATGTCTACTGGCCGGTCACCGTGAAAGTGTGGGTGCCGGGGCTGGTAGCGGCCACGCCGCTGCGCGCAGGTGCCACCATCACCGAGGCTGATCTGCGCGTTGGAGAGATCGACCTGGCCGAAACCATGTCGCCGGCCGTGCTTGACGCAGCCGAGGTGCTTGGCCGTACCATGATGCGCAATGTGGAGCCGGGTGAGAGCCTGCGCCAGGACGACATCAAGCTGCGCCGTTGGTTCGCCGCGGGCGAGCCGGTCAAGGTGACCGTGAAGGGCAATGGATTTGCCGTGGGGGCGGAAGGCACCGCTCTGTCCCACGGCGATGAGGGCCGTTGTGCGAGGATACGCATCGACAGCGGCCGTGTCCTGTGTGGACTGCCGGTGGGGGAACGCCGGGCGGAGGTTACTTTGTGATACGAAAAATCCGGCATCTCACCCCCCTGACCAAGGGGGATTCGGCCATTGGCATTAAAGTCGCGCGCCCTCGGGACGATAAGACAGGTGTCAAGGCCCGGTGCATGCCGGGAGCAAGGAGCAGATGATGAAAATCGGAAACAACGGTGCAGACAAGGCGGTCAACGGTGCCAACACCGCCACACGTGCTGATGCAGCGGTCAACGCCACCAACACCGGCAAGACCGGCTCACTCGAAGGCGGCGTCGAAGCCAGCGCCAAGGTGACCCTGTCCGGGGCCGCCAATGGCCTGAGCACGGCTGGCGTCGAAGGTTCTTTCGACAGCGCCAAGGTCGACCGCATCAAGAAGGCCATCGACGATGGCACTTACAAGGTCAATCCGGACGCGATCGCCGACAAGCTGATCGCGAACGCGAAGGAACTCCTGAGCCGCCAATAAAAGCGGCTCGCCCAGACGGCTTCGGCCGAAGGCAGGCATGACTTGAGCGATTTAAGCGCCCCGATCTCCCACGATCCGAAAGATCCGTGGTCGAGCCACGCCCAGGCCCTCGAAGGCCATCTGCAGGCGTTGGATGAGGCGTTGCGCTCGCAAGATGCCGCCCGGCTGGAGACTGCATCACAGGCACTGCACAAGTGCCTGGCCGATGCGCTGGCGGCTTTCCATCAGGCAAAAAAGACGGGCCTGCAGCCTTTGTCGCCCCTGATGCGGCAGAAGTTGATGCTGGCCCAGACCCGCGTGACGGGTCTGCAGACCACGGTGCACCGGGCGAACGCGTCGCTGTCGCGCACCTTGAACGTGCTGTTCCCGGAAGAAGAAGCCGGGCAGAGCGCCACCTATGGCGCGCTGCAGCCAGCCGGTGGTCCGGGTGCCGCCATGCGCGCCGCCTACAAGGGCTGAGCTGAAAGGCTGAGCTCAGGCGCCCTCTGCGGTCTCGGCGCCTTCCACGACCAGTTGAACCCGTTGTCGCCCCTGGAACTCGTCCAGTGACAGGCGGAAGGCCAGGCGCGTGCGCGCCGGCAGGGGCTCGCTGCGCCCGAACCAGATCCCATCGCGCAACTGGCCTTGCACCCGCAGGCTCAGCGTGAGATGGCGCTCGCCCACCAGGCGCTGGTTCACCACCTCCACCATGTCGCAGAACACCGGGGCCTCGAAGCCCGGGCCCCACACGGCCTGGTCGATCAATTGGGCGATCTCTGCGGTGTACCACTGCCCGTCCAGCGCGCCGTCGGTGTGCACGCGGCGTGACAGCAGGTCGGCGTCCAGGCCGGCATCGGCCACCGCCAGCAGGGCGCTCTTGAACAGCTCGTGATCTTCCGGCGCGATGGTGCAGCCGGCCGCCATCGCGTGCCCGCCGAAGCGGTGCAGCAGGCCGGGGTGGCGCTTGCTGACCAGGTCCAGCGCGTCACGCAGGTGAAAGCCCGGGATCGAGCGGCCCGAGCCCTTGAGCAAACCATCCTGCCCACGCGCGAAGATGAAGGTGGGGCGGTGCAGCCGGTCCTTCAGGCGCGAGGCCACGATGCCGACCACGCCTTCGTGGAAGCCTTCGTCGAACAGGGACAGGGCCGATGGGATTTCACCTTCCGGAAGCAGGCTGTCCAGCGTCATCTCGGCCTGGTCGCGCATGCCGGCCTCGACCTCGCGGCGCTCGCGGTTGATGGCGTCCAGTTGGCGGGCCAGCATGTCGGCGCGGTCCAGATCGTCGGTGATCAGGCACTCGATCCCCAGGCCCATCTCCGCCAGGCGCCCGGCCGCGTTGATGCGCGGGCCCAAGGCGAAGCCGAAATCCTGCGCGCTGGCACGGGCCGGATCACGGCCGGCGGCACGGTACAGGGCGGCCAGGCCCGGCTGCATGCGGCCGGCGCGGATGCGCTTGAGGCCCAGGGAGACCAGGCGACGGTTGTTGGCGTCCAGCTTGCCCACGTCGGCAATGGTGCCCAGGGCTACCAGGTCCAGCAAGGTGTCGATGCGCGGCTGATTGGCCGCGTCGAAACGGCCGCGGCGGCGCAGCTCGGCGCGCGTGGCCAGCAGCACGTAGAACATCACGCCCACACCGACCAGGGCCTTGCTGGCGAAGGCGCAGTCAGGCTGGTTGGGGTTCACGATGGCATCGGCGGCCGGCAGGCTGGGCTGGCCTTGGGCATCGATCACGGGCAGGTGGTGGTCGGTGATCAGCACCTGCATGCCCAGGGCGCGGGCCTTGTCCACGGCCTCGTGGCTGGCCATGCCGTTGTCCACGGTGACCAGGATGTCGGCCTGGCGGGCGCGCACCATGTCGACGATGGGGGGCGTGAGGCCATAGCCGTGCAGGGCACGGTCGGGCACCACATAGCAGAGCTGGTTGGGCGTGGCGCCCAGCAGGGCCAGACCGCGCAGGCCGGTGGCGCAGGCGGTGGCACCGTCGCAGTCGTAATCGGCCACGATGCAGATGCGCTTGCCCTGGTCGATGGCGTCGGCGAGCAGCGTGGCGGCGGTGCCCAGGCCGTGCAGATCCGAGGGGGGCAGCAGGCGTGCGGGGGCGTCGTCCAGCTCGTCCGCGCTGCGGATGCCGCGTGCGGCCAGCAGGCGGGCGAGCAAGGGGTGGGTGCCGGCCTGCTCCAGGGCCCAGGCGGGACGGGGAGGGATGTCGCGGGCGATGAACTTCATGGCAGGGGCAGGATCGGGTCAGAGCTGGCGCAGCAGGTCGGCCGCGCTCACGGTGGTCTTGCGCCAGGGCAGGGCGCGGCCCAGGGTGGCCAGCAGGCCGAGGCGCTGAGCGGGCTGGGAAAGGGTCAAGGCATGTCGTTCGCCGCACAGGGTCAGGCGCACGGGACGGCCGGCATCCAGAGCTTGGCTCAGCTCGCGCAGCGGGCCGGCATCGAGAGCCTGCCAGGCGGCTTGCCAGGCGGGCAGGTCGCCGCGCAACAGGGCTTGGCGGGGCGCATCGGCCAGGTGCAGCGGCCAGCTTGGCCAGGCGGTGCCGCCACTGGCCTTATCAGCTCTTCTAGCCTGCTCCACGGGCGTGCCGGTGCCGCTGAGCCAGAAGGAGTTCACGCTCAGCGTGCGCCGGGCATCGCGCGCATCGTTCACGGGGTGCTGGTACAGCAGCATCTGCACCTCGTTCTGCAGGCGGCGCAGCAGGCGGGCCTGCGGGTGGTTGGGCATCCACAGATCCGGGTTGCGGCCGATCACGCGGTCGAGCGAGGCGCTGGGCAGGGCGGCCAGCGAGGGGTGTTGCACATACCAGCGCAGGGGGGCGCCCCAGGTCAGTTGCCAGCCTTCGCTCTCGAACAAAGGCCGCACGGCGTCGAACAGGGTGCGGGATTCGGCCTCGCTCAGGGCCAGCTCGTCAGGGTGCAGCAGCGTGAGGTGGTCACGGCCCATGAGCCAGTGCGAGGGCGTCAGCAGGCCCCAGGCTTCGTCAGGCTTGGCGGGCAGGCCATCCAGGTGGGCCCACAGCGCGGCCCAGGGGGCTTGTGCGGGTTGCGTGTCGGTGTTGCTGGTGGCGGTGTTGGCCGTCTGGGCGGTGGCCTGCTGTGGTGGCGCTGCGGCCTCGCCACCCGGCCAGCCCACGGCGCGGGCCAGCAGGCGCTCGTGCGGGGCGGCCAACTGGTATTCATCGCCGTGCAGCCACTGTTGTTCGGTCAGCCGGGCCAGCAGGCTCTGCAGCACGGGCAGTTCAGGCAGGGCATCGGCCATGTCCAGCCCGGGGCGGGCTTCTTCCTGGGGCTCGGCCAGGGCCACGGCCCAGGGGATCACCAGGTGGTCGGCCACAGCTTGGATGGGCAGGGGCGGGGTCAGGTCGGTGGTCGGCAAGGTCGAGGCAGAAGGCGCGGGCATGGGGTGATTATCGAATGAGTACACTGCGCACACCATGAAGCTTCCCTATGAATGGCGCATCGGCTGGCGCTACACGCGGGCCGGGCGCAGCGCCCGGCGCAACGGATTCATCTCTTTCATCTCGGGCGTGTCCGTGATCGGCATCGCCCTGGGTGTGGCCGCCCTGATCATCGTGCTGTCGGTGATGAACGGCTTCCAGAAGGAGGTGCGCGACCGCATGCTCTCTGTCGTATCTCACGTGGAACTGTTCGATTCCCGGGGCGCACCATTGAGCGACTGGCAGGCCCTGGCGGCCCAGGCGCGCAAGAACCCGGCGGTGGTAGGGGCGGCGCCCTTCGTGCCCGCCCAGGCTCTGATCGCCCGGGGTGAGGACATGCGCGGCGTGCTGGTGCGCGGCATCGACCCTGCGCGCGAGGCCGAGGTGACGCCGCTGGCGCGTGGCCTGCAGCCGGTGCTGAACAAGCTGCAGCCTGGTGGCTGGGGCGTGGTGATGGGCGGCGAGCTGGCCCGCAGCATGGGCGTGCATGTGGGTGATCCGGTCACCCTGGTGGCGCCCAGTGGCCAGGTCACGCCGGCCGGCGTGGTGCCCCGCCTCAAG
>CALAKR010000327.1 GCA_937923225.1 uncultured Aquabacterium sp.
GCACGCGCACCCCAGGTCGGATGGTGTCCGACATCAAGGCAATCTGGTGCAAGCCCAGGTAGATCAGGAAGAACGGCGAAGCCAGGGCGATGGCCATCAGGCACCGGCTCGCAGGCGTGGTGCCGCTCAAGAGCCGCTCGAAGGCGCGGCGCAAAGATTCCAGCAATTGGTACACAGCCGCAGACTATGAGGCCAGGCCGGGCACGGCGCCCGGTGTCTTCCCTGCCCAGTCGCGCAAACGTGACAGCTATGTCACGGTTATGCGCTCCAGCATCATGGGCCAAGCGGCGCTATGCTGTCCACATGAAACTGATTCTGAAATGGCTGCTGTTGTCGGCGGCGCTGCTGCTGGTGTCCCAATGGGACAGCGGCATCGAGGTCAAGAATTTCGGCGCGGCCATGCTGGCGGCCCTGGTGCTGGGCCTGCTGAACGCCGTGGTGCGCCCCTTGCTGGTGATCCTGACCCTGCCTGTGACATTGCTCACGCTGGGCCTGTTCCTGTTCGTGATCAACGCGATCACCTTCCAGATGGCCTCGGGCCTGCTGGAAGGCTTCCATGTGGCCAGCTTCTGGGACGCGCTGCTGGGCTCGGTGCTCTACAGCCTGTGGGGCCTCGTCATCGACGTGGCGCTGGAGCGACTGATGCCCAGCCGCCGCGTGGACATCTCCTGATCTGATCAGATGTCGAAGCTTTCGCCCACCTCAGCGCGCATGGCCTGCTCGACCACCCGGCGCGTGAGCGGCGGTGCAAACGTCTCGATGAACGAATACACATAGCCGCGCAGGAAGGCGCCCCGGCGGAAAGCCAGGCGCGTCATGTTGACGGCGAACAGGTGACCCGCGTCGATGGCGCGCAGGTTGCGATCACGTTCTTCGTCATACGCGATGGAGGCGACCACGCCCACGCCCAGGCCGAGCTCGGCATAGGTCTTGATCACGTCGGCGTCCATGGCGGTCAGCACGATGCTGGGCTGCACGCCTTCACGGGCAAAGGCCTCGTCGATGTGCGAGCGGCCGGTGTAGCCCGCGTCATACGTCACCAGGGGGTAGCGCGCCAGGCGCTGCAGCGTCAGGGGCTGGCCGTCGAGCAGCGGGTGGCCGATGGGCACCACCACGCTGTGCGTCCAGCGGTAGCACGGCAGGGTGACGAGCTGGTCGTACTGGGCCAGGGCTTCGGTGGCGATGCCGATGTCGGCCTCGCCGCTGATCAGCATCTGGGCCACCTGGCGGGGCGAGCCCTGGTGCAGGTTCAGGGTGACCTGGGGATACAGCAGGCGGAAGTCACGCACGGCCGACGGCAGGGCATAACGCGCTTGTGAGTGAGTGGCCGCTATCGACAAAGGGCCCGCATCGTGTTGAGAGAAGTCACGCGAGGCGTTGCGCAGGTTGTCCGAATCGGCCAGCAGGCGCTCGATGATGGGCAGCACCTGGGTGCCGGGTTCGGTCAGGCCCGTCAGGCGCTTGCCGGCCCGCACGAACAGCTCGATGCCCAGCTCGTCTTCCAGCTCGCGGATCTGGCGGCTCACGCCCGGCTGCGAAGTGTGCAGGGCCTGGGCGACCTCGGTCAGGTTGAAGCCGCGCCGGACCGCTTCGCGCACCGATCGCAATTGCTGGAAGTTCATAACACCCTCTCTAAATGCGGTCTGCGCATTTTGGACAGGCTTTATTATGAGCAAAACAACTATTTTGTTCTATCGATCTGCGCAAAGCGAGGAAGCACATGCCCCTTGCAGCGCATGCGTGCTAAACGAAGGTTTACACACATGCACGGCGGGAACCTTTCATCGACAATGCGCAGCAACGGATCGACACGCGCTGTCAGGTCACGACCACAAAAGGCATCTGCTCAGGGCACTTTCTTGATCTCTCCGTACGGTTGGTGAGGTAATGGCAGCCGTGCGCGTTCTGATCATCGATGACCATCCGCTGTTCCGCGAAGGGCTCAAGAGCCTGCTGCTGACGCTGGACCCCACCACCCACGTGCAGCAATGCGCCCGGGTGCTGGACGCTTGCGCCCTGCCCGATGCGGAGCTGATCGAACTGGTGCTGCTGGACCTGAACCTGCCCGGTGCCAGCCGGCTCGATGCCCTGGCCGCCGTGCGGGGGCACTTCGAGGCTGCCAGCGTGGTGATCGTCTCGGGTGACGACGACCCGGCCACCATCGAGGCCTGCATCCAGGCCGGTGCGGCCGGCTTCATTCCCAAGGACACCGACCCGGCCGCCACCGTGCAGGCCCTGCGCGGCGTGACCAGCCAGGGCATCTACCTGCCCCCGCAGGCGCTGGCCGCGCGTGCGCAGCGTGTCGCACCCGCCCCGCTGCAGTTCACCCCGCACGCCCCCGTCGCCGAGGCCTTCAGCGACCGGCAGATGGCCGTGCTGCACAGCCTGCTGCAGGGCAAGTCCAACAAGCTGATCGCGCGCGACATCGGCATCGCCGAAGGCACGGTCAAAGCGCACCTGTGGGCCGTCTACCAGCGCCTGGGCGTGAGCAACCGGGCCCAGGCCATGTACCGAGCCCACGAACTGGGATTGGTCGGCCAGCTGGGCCCACGCCCCGCCCCTCGCAAAAAGCGCGAATGGTAGCCCCCGGCGCCCAGCCCCTGCAGGCCCCGCCGCGGCCGGTGGCGCACGAGGTGCTGGGCCTGGTGGCGCGGCACGTCTCGCGCATTCCCTTCCCGGTGTTTTTGGCCGCGCTGCTGATCGCGATGATGGCGCTGCGCACGCATGCCCTGCCCGTGGTGGCCGCCTGGCTGGGCTTGACGACCGGCGTGCTGGTGCTGCGCTGGGTGTTCCTGCGGCGCCCCCCGCCATCCCATGCCCCGCACCGCAACGCCATGCGCTGCGCGATCCTGCTGAGCGGCCTCAACGGCGTGGCCCATGCCTCGAGCATGCTGTTCTTCCCGGGCATGGGCGATCTGGAACGGGCCGTGCTGACCATGCTGCTGACCGGGCTGTCGAGCGCCGCCGTGAGCAGCACCGCCGGCCACCCGGGCATCTACCGCGCCTATGCCATGCCGGTGATGCTGGCCCTGGCCGCCGCCTGGGGCTTCACGCCAGAGCCCGTCGGCCCCGATGCCAAGGGCTGGCTGGGGCCTTCGATGGGCGTGCTGCTGGTGATGTACCTGGCGATCCTGCTCTCGCTGGCGCGGGACAACCACCAGGCCCTGCACAGCGCCGTGGACATGCGCGGCCGCGAATACCTGCTCAATGAGGAGCTGCGCCAGGCCCTGGCCCAGGCCGAGCAGGCCAATGCCGCCAAGACACGCTTCCTGGCCTCGGCCAGCCATGACCTGCGCCAGCCCCTGCACACCCTGTCGCTGTTCAGCGCCTCGCTGAACACGGGTGAGCTTTCGCCGCGCGGCCAGGCCATCGTCAACCACATGAACAGCGCGCTCAAGGCGCTGGGCGAGCAGCTCTCGGGCCTGCTGGACCTGTCGCGCCTGGACGCCGGCATCGTCGAATCACGCCTGCGCACGACCGCCCTGGCCCCGCTGCTCACGCAGATGCAGCAGGCCTGCGCGCCGGTGGCCGCCGCCAAGGGCCTGCGCCTGGTGCTGGAGTGCGATGACGACCTGCTGGCCGCCCACACCGATGCCGCCCACCTGAACCGCATCGTGCGCAACCTGCTGGACAACGCGCTGAAGTACTGCGATGCCGGCACCGTGTGGATCCGCGCCGGCTGGCGGGGCGGGCGCGCCCTCATCACCATCAAGGACACGGGCCGGGGCATCCCGCCGGAGCACCAGGGCCGCGTCTTCGAAGAGTTCTTCCAGCTGGACAACCCCGAGCGCGACCGCGGCAAGGGCCTGGGGCTGGGCCTGTCCATCGTGCAGCGGCTGTCGCAGCTGCTGGGCATCGCGCTGCGCCTGCAGTCCGAGCCCGGTGTGGGCACCGAGGTGACCCTGCTGCTGCCGCCGCCCCAGGGCCCGTTGCCCGACACGAGTGAGCCCGATCCGGTCCCGCCGACCATGCCCTCGTGCCACATGCTGGTGATCGACGACGAGGCCAACGTGCGCACCGCCATGGAGGCGCTGCTGACCTCGATGGGTTGCCGCGTGACCCTGGCCGCCTGCACCGACGAGGCCATGCGCCTGGCCGCCCTGGATCCGCCCGACGTGGTGCTGGCCGACCTGCGCCTGCGCGGCGATCAAAGCGGCATCAAGGCCATCCGCAAGCTTCGCCAGCAGCAGCCCGGGCTGCCCGCCCTGCTGATCAGTGGCGACACGGCTCCCGAGCGCCTGCGCGAGGCGCGTGCCGAAGGTCTGATCCTGCTGCACAAGCCCGTGGCGGTCGAAACCCTGCTCACGGCGATCCAGCAGACGCTGGAGGGCGACGCCTAGGCCTGGCCAGGCGCTGCCAGCGCGAGCACGCCTTGCAGCGCCACCACACAGGTCTGCCAGCGAACGGCGGCGCGGTCTCCGTTGAACAGGTGGCACCGCGCCTGCGTGGGCTGGCCCTGGCAGGCCCATGCCAGCCACACCGTGCCCACGGGCTTGTCGGCAGAACCGCCCCCTGGCCCTGCGATGCCCGTGACGGCAACCGCCACGGTGGCCTTGGAACGCGCCAGCACCCCTTCGGCCATCGCCCGGGCCACGGGCTCACTCACCGCCCCATGCGCCAAGATCAGCGCAGGATCGACCCCCAGCAGTTCGCTCTTGGCCTCGTTGCTGTAGCTGACCACGCCACGGTCGAACCACGCGCTGGAGCCTGCCAGTTCGGTGCACGAGGCCGCGATCAGCCCGCCGGTGCAGGATTCGGCCGTGGCCATCATCCAGCGCTTTGCAGGCAGCGCCCGGGCCAGTTCGGCCACGGCGGCCATCACCTTCGCTTGTGCATCAGTCGTCGTCATGCGCCCCCCCATGGCAGCCAGGACAGCCAGGGCCGCAGCGCCACGCCCAGGGCCAGCACGATCAGCGTGCACAGCGCGGCCACGAAATCGTCCAGCATGATGCCCAGCCCCTGCGCCCAGCCGATGGCTTGACCCGGCCGGTGCTTGAACAAGCCATCGGCCCAGGCCACCGGCCCCGGCTTGGCGGCATCGAAATAGCGGAACAGCGCGAAGGCCAGCAACTGCCCCCCAAAGCCCAGGGGCGAGGCCACCCACAGCACGAGCCAGAAGGCCAGGATCTCGTCGATCACGACCGAGGAGGGATCAGCCACCCGCAGGCTGCGCGCAGCGTGCGTGCTGGCCCACCAGCCCACCAGCGTGCCCACACCGATCAGGCAGGCCCAACGCAGGTCGGCCTGGGCGCCCTGCCCCCACCAGTGCTCCAGCACCAGGAAACTGGCCCAGGCCCACAGCGTGCCCACCGTGCCGGGCGCGGCCGGGCTCAGGCCGCTGCCGGCGCCGAAGGCGATGAAATGGGCAGGGTGGCTCAGCAGCAGGCCCATTGAGGGACGGCGGGGCGCGGGCGGCGCCGCAGGGTCTGCAGGCGCGGAGGAGGACGGCGCTTCAGCGTTCATGCAGGCATTGTCCCCCGGCGCGGCGCCCCCTGGCTCGCAGGGGCTCAGCCGGCCCTGAAGTGATCGAACGAGGTCCAGCGGTTGGACACGGGCTGCCCCGCCGGCCCCTCAGAGGCCCAGGCGCCATCGAGTACGCGCAGCCCAGGCTGCGCGTCAATCCGGCCAATGCGGTGCACCGGCACGCCCGCAGCCTGCCCGGCGGCCAGGACCTCGGCGTGACGTGACGTCGGCGCGGTGAAGAGCAGCTCATAGTCATCCCCGCCAGCCAGCACATGGTCATGCTGTTCGGCCTGCGGACAACAGGCCAGCCACGGGCTGATCGGCAAGGCCCCCAGCGCCATCACGGCCCCCACCCCGCTGCGCCGCAGCACATGCCCCAGATCACCCAGCAGGCCGTCGGACACATCAATGGCCGAGCTGGCCAGGCCGCGCAGCGCCAGGCCCAGCGCCACGCGCGGCGTGGGCTGCTCCATGCGCAGGCGCACGGCGTCGAACGTCGCGCCATCCAGTGGCGGGACCAGCGTGCCACGGAAGGCTTCGAGCGCCAGGCGTGCCTCACCAGGCCAGCCGCTCACCCAGAGCTCATCACCCGGCCGGGCGCCGCTGCGCAGCAGGGCCTGCCCTGCCGGCACTTCGCCCATCACCGTGATGCCGATCGCCAGCGGCCCGGCAGTGGTGTCGCCGCCGATCAGTTCGCAGCCATGCTCGTCGGCCAGGGCCAGCAGGCCGCCCGAGAACCCCGCCAGCCAGGCTTGATCGACACGCGGCAAGGTCAGCGCCAGCGTGAAGGCCAGCGGCCTGGCGCCGCACGCGGCCAGGTCCGACAGGTTCACGGCCAGTGCCTTGTGGCCCAGCCGGGCCGGATCCACCGTAGACAGGAAATGCCGCCCCTCCACCAGGGTGTCGGTGGACACGGCCAGCTGCATGCCGGCGGCCGGCGCGATCACGGCGCAGTCATCGCCGTTGGGCACGATGGCGCGGCGCGGCCCCTGGCCCTGAGACCATTGGAAGTAGCGCGCGATAAGGTCGAATTCACCCAAGGACATGCGCAGGATTGTCACCCTTGCGGCAATCCACAACCCACCTTGAACCGGAATTCCTACAATGTCGGGCTGAAAGGGCCGAATTCCCCATGACCACCCCCGAACAAAAACGCGCCGAGCTCAAGAAAAACGCCCTTGAGTACCACGAGTTCCCTACCCCCGGAAAGCTCGCGATCAGCGCCACCAAGCAGTTGACCAACCAGCGCGACCTGGCGCTGGCCTACTCGCCCGGCGTGGCCGCGCCCTGCGAGGAGATCGTCGAGAACCCGGCCAACGCCTTCAAGTACACCAGCCGGGGCAACCTGGTGGCCGTGATCACCAACGGCACCGCCGTGCTGGGCCTGGGCGACATCGGCCCCCTGGCCGCCAAGCCCGTGATGGAGGGCAAGGCCGTCCTGTTCAAGAAGTTCTCCGACATCGACGTGTTCGACATCGAGATCAACGAGAAGGACCCGGACAAGCTGGTCGACATCATCGCCAGCCTGGAGCCCACCTTCGGCGGCATCAACCTGGAAGACATCAAGGCCCCGGACTGCTTCTACGTCGAGCGCAAGCTGCGCGAGCGCATGAAGATCCCCGTGTTCCACGATGACCAGCACGGCACCGCCATCGTCGTGGGCGCGGCCATGCTCAACGGCCTGAAGGTCGTGGGCAAGGACATCAAGCAGGTCAAGCTGGTCACCTCCGGCGCTGGCGCGGCCGCCCTGGCCTGCCTGACGCTGCTGGTCAAGCTGGGCGTGCCCCGCGAAAACATCTGGGTGACGGACCTGGCCGGCGTGGTCTACGAAGGCCGCGTGGAGCTGATGGACCCCGACAAGGCCGTTTTTGCGCAAAAGACCGAGCAGCGCAAGCTGGCCGAAGTGATCGAAGGCGCCGACATCTTCCTGGGCCTGTCCGCCGGGGGCGTGCTCAAGCCCGAGATGGTCGCCAAGATGGCCGCCAAGCCCATCATCTTCGCGCTGGCCAACCCCAACCCGGAGATCCTGCCGGAAGACGTCAAAACCGTGCGTGATGACGCCATCATGGCGACAGGTCGCACCGATTACCCGAACCAGGTCAACAACGTCCTGTGCTTCCCGTACATCTTCCGCGGCGCGCTGGATTCGGGCGCGACCACCATCACCGACGAGATGGAAATCGCGGCGGTGCATGCCATTGCCGAGCTGGCCCAGGCCGAGCAGAACGATGTGGTGGCCGCCGCCTACGCGGGCGTGACCCTGAGCTTCGGCCCCGAGTACCTGATCCCCAAGCCGTTTGACCCGCGCCTGATGATGAAGATCGCGCCGGCCGTGGCGCTGGCGGCGGACCACTCCGGCGTGGCCACCCGCCCGATCAAGGACTACGTGGCCTACGGCGAGAAGCTGCAGAGCTTCGTCTACGCCTCGGGCACCACGATGAAGCCCATCTTCAGCGTGGCCAAGCGCGCCAAGAACAAGCGCATCGCCTACGCCGAGGGTGAGAACGAAGGCGTGCTGCGCGCCGCCCAGATCGTGGTCGACGAGGGCATCGCCCGACCGACCCTGATCGGCCGCCCCGCCGTGATCGAAAAGCGCCTGGAAACCATGGGCCTGCGCCTCAAGGCCGGCGTCGATGTGGACCTGGTCAGCACCGAGAACGACCCCCGCTACCGCGACTACTGGCAGACCTACCACCGCCTGGCCGACCGCAAGGGCGTGACCGAGCAGATGGCCAAGATCGAGATGCGCCGCCGCCTCACGCTGATTGGCTCGATGCTGCTGCACAAGGGCGAAGTCGACGGCCTGATCTGCGGCACCTGGGGCAACACCGCCCTGCACCTGCATTACATCGACCAGGTGATTGGCAAGCGCGCCGGCGTCAAGACCTACGCCGCCATGACCGGCCTGGTGCTGCCCGGCCGCACGGTGAACCTGCTGGACACCCACGTCAACTACGACCCGACTGCGGAGCAACTGGCCGAGATCACCATCATGGCCGCCGAAGAAATGATGCGCTTCGGCCAGCCGGCCAAAGTGGCCCTGCTGTCGCACTCGAACTTCGGCTCGAGCAACCAGCCTTCGGCCCTGAAGATGCGCGAGGCCCTGGGCTTGATCCAGGAGCGCGCGCCCTGGCTGGAGATCGATGGCGAGATGCACGGCGACACCGCGCTGGACGCTGCCTACCGCGGCAAGCTGATGCCCCGCAGCACCTTGAGCGGCGAGGCCAACCTGCTGGTGTGCCCCAACATCGACGCGGCCAACATCGCCTACAACCTGCTCAAGGTCGCCTGCGGCAATAACATCGCCCTGGGCCCCGTGCTGCTGGGCGCGGCCAAGCCGGTCACCATCCTGACGCCCTCGGCCACCGTGCGCCGCATCGTCAACATGACGGCCATGACCGTCGCGGAAGCGAACGCCGTGCGCTGATCGCGCTCATGCAAGCAGCGTGAAAACATCACGCAGACGTCGTGATGACGTCATGCGAAGGGGTTAACACAAACTGTCAACCCCTGAGGCAAAGGCCCCTCGTCCCTCTATTTTCGGGACCGGGGCTCTTGAGCTTTTGCGCCCATTTCAGTAGCATTTCGCTTTTACGGAACCCCGCACACGAGATTTACAAGGCTGGGGACACAGCCGCCGCGATGTTGAAAAACATCGTGAAAGACATTGACGCTTTCGACGCCATTCGTCAGCACGCTACAGACCATGACCGCGCACGTGACACAGAGGGAGCCTGCTCGCGATGCCCTGACCGGCCCCCACCAGGGACTGGCTCAGCGGTGGTCGCGCCGCCCGCTCCAGCAGGTGTCACACCATGTGCGACAGGCCGGCAAAGGCCTGCTGATCACAGTCGCGATGGCGCTGTCTGCGGCCCTGCTTCAGCCCCAGCCCGTCCAAGCCTTCTCGCGCACGGACACCACGGTCATCGAATCGGCGGTGGCGTTGTCGGCCTTGCCCAGGCAAGCCCAGGACACCCACAGCCGCATTCTGGCCGGAGGCCCGTTTCGCTTTGACAAGGACGGCACCGTGTTCGGCAACCGCGAACGACTGCTGCCCCGGCAAAAACGCGGCTACTACCGCGAATACACCGTGACCACGCCCGGCGTGCGCCACCGTGGCGCCCGGCGCATCGTCTGCGGTGGCCCTGTTGTGCAAAGTCCGGAAACTTGTTTCTATACCCAGGATCACTACCAAAGCTTCCAGAAGATCGATCCCCGCCGCTGAGTCTGGTTTCACCTCTTCTACCCAAGCCGCCGACCCTGATCCCATCCATGCAAGAGCCTCAAGCGATCATGTTGTTGCAATCCATCCGCCCCAACATCGTTCAGTCCATCCGCGCCTACCGGCCTGACGATCTGCAGACTTCCGCGCACCAGATCGGCCATCACTTCCTGTACACGAACCTGGGCGCCGCCCAGAACAAGCAGGACGTGCTGGACATCATCGCGAAGGACTTCCTGTTCCCCGACCACTTCGGCAAGAACCTGGACGCCCTGTACGACTGCATCACGGACATGGTCCACAAGTCGGGCCCGCAGCCCGGTTTCGTGGTCGTGCTCGAGCTGCTGCCCGACGGCGCCCGCATGGACCGCGAATCGCGCGAGCAGCTGCTCGACGCCTTCCGCGACGCCGCTGATTTCTGGTCCGAGCGCAAGATCCCCTTCCGCGTGTTCTATTCCATCGCCGTCTCCGGCAAGGAATCGGCCGGCCACTGGGACCGCCCGGAAGCCGCCCAGAACGACGCGGCCGCCGCCAAGCCGGTCAAGGTCTCCAAGAACGCGCCCCAGCCCATGACGGTGAGCCTGCCGCCCATGAGCAGCGTGTTCGACACGGCCCAGCTGCTGGCCGCGGCCTGATCGGCCCCTCGGGCTCTTCCTGCGCCAGGGTGCGCAGGCAGGGCTCGCGCGCCCCCATAACCCGCCTCTGGCATCGCCTGGGCGGGTTTTGTCTTTTCTGGATGCGCCTCAGCGCCCCGCCGAAGCCCGCCACGCGTTGAGCTGCTCGGCCACGCCAGCGCCCGCCAGCCCCAGGTAACGCGGTGCCACGCTGAGCACCGAGGCCGCCTGCACGCCCAGCTGCGCCAGCCCGGGCAGCCGCCCCGTGGCCACATTGGGCACCTCCATGGAGCGCAGGTTGTCCGCCGTCAGCGGCGGCTCGCCGGGCAGCAGGCGCAGCACGGCAGCCTGCAGGCGCCCCACGGCCGGCGGCATCGCGATCACCGGGCGGGTCCGCCCGCTGGCACGCCCCGCCAGCCGCACCAGATCGGCCAGGGTGAGGATGTCGGGCCCAAACAGCTCGTAGGTCTGCCCGATGGTGGCCGGCTCCTCCAGGCAGCGGATCAATGCACTGGCCACATCCTCCACCCACACAGGCTGGAAACGCGCCCCGGCCGAGGCCAGCGGCACGACAGGCGACACCGCCTGCAGGCGGGCAAACAGGTTCAGGAAGCGATCATGTGCCCCGAAGATCACGCTGGGGCGCAGCACGGTGAGCTGCAGGCCGGCCGCCTGGGCCGTGCGCAGCGCCTGCTCGCCCTGGGCCTTGGAGCGCAGGTAGTGCGAGGGGGCCTGGGCCGGGTCGTCCGGCACGCCCAGGGCGCTGACATGGATCAGGCGCCTGACGCCCGCCTTGGCGCAGGCCTGGGCCAGGCGCTGGGGCAGGTTCACGTGCACGCGCTCGAACTCGTCGGGCGTGCCGTGCAGGATCGCGATCAGGTTGACGACGGCGTCAGCGCCCTGCAGCAGGCGCACCAGGGCGGCATCGTCCTGCACCGAGGCCTGGATCACATCCACCGTGGGCAGCACGAACAGGTGCTTGCCACGCTCGCGGCGCCGCGAAGGCACCACCAGCCGGGGGCCGCCCGCGCCATGGCGCACGACCAGTTGCTCGCACAGGGCCCGGCCCACGAAGCCGGCGCCCCCCAGGATCACGATGCGCTGCATGCCGCATGCTCCGCCCCGCCAGGGGCTGTTGCCGGTTGGTCTCGATGCTCGGCGCCGGGGCGGCCCGCCATGGTCGGCACTGCCCCGCTCGTGGCTCAGGGCAGGTCGTCCGGCGGGGCGCTCGACGCCCGGGGCCCGATCACCGGGCCCAGCCTGGTTTTAATCGACAGGGGCTTGCCGTGCAAGACGTGGCCATAAATGACCGCATTGGTCACCACCTTCTTGACGTAGTCGCGCGTTTCGTTGAAGGGCACGTTCTCGGCCCACACGGCGGGCTCCAGGCGGGGGCCGTCGCGCCACTTGCGCGGCCGACCGGGGCCAGCGTTGTAGGCGGCTGCGGCCATGGGCTGCGAGCCGCCGAAATCGTCCAGCACCAGCTTGAGGTAGCCGGCGCCCAGCTTGAGGTTGGTGTCGCGGTCGGTGATCAGGCCACCGTGGTAATCGCTCATGCCCAGCTTGCGGGCCACCCAGTCGGCCGTGGCCGGCATCACCTGCATCAGGCCCGAGGCGCCCACGTGCGAGCGCGCGGTGATCTGAAAGCGCGATTCCTGGCGGATCAGGCCGAACATGTAGGCGGGGTCCAGCCCCACCTCCTTGGCGGCGGCCTGGATGTCGCGGCGGAAGGCCAGGGGGTAGCGCTGGTAGAGGTC
>CALAKR010000328.1 GCA_937923225.1 uncultured Aquabacterium sp.
TGGTGCCTTCGCGGAATTCCTTGAAGGTGGTCTTGTCGAAATACTGGGAGTGCGGATCCAGGCCCGCGACCATGCCGCCGATGGCATCGCTGATGAGCTTTTTCTCATCCACGGGCTCGACGTAGTCGGTCTTGACCATGCCGAACACGGCGGCCAGCTGCTGCAGCTCTTCAAGGGGCAACTGCGGCGCGGCGTTGCGCGCGGTGGCCTGGAACTGGAGGGTGGTCAGGCCGCCGGCCAGCGCGCCCACGGCCACCCAGCCTGCGATCTTGAATTTGGAGGTCATCGTCTCTTGCCTCGAGCTGCACAAAAGGGTGCCTGTACAGATGCCTGTGAAAAGCGAACACCCACAGGCTTCCCAGTATAGGAGAGCAGTGGGCGCTGCAAAGTTCAATCACAGGGTAAAGCGGGGTCAAATCGTGCGACGAAGGTCGCACATGCGCGCTTGAGGCTGGCCTTGTCGTGCAAAGCTGACGGGCGCGCCGCCATGGCGGAGGGCCCGTCAACGTCTGGACAGCGCTGGTTCAGGGGGCGGCGGACCAGGGCGCGAAGTCGATGGGCACCCAGCTGTAGCGCTGGCGAGCGTCCTCACGGACGTGGCCCAGGCCGGGGAAAGGCAGGTGCATGCCGGCCACCAGCAGGCCCGCGTCCTTGGCCGTCCAGGCCAGCAGGGCCTTGCGCGTGCGTGCAGCCACGGCCGGGTCGCTGTCGAACTCGATGGTGACTTCGGGCTGCGGCATCTGCACGGCCACGTTGTGGATCAGATCACCCCAGATCAGCAGACGCTGCCCCTTCGATTCGACCAGGTAGGCCGTATGGCCGGGAGTGTGGCCGGGCGCCGGCAGGGCCTTGAAGCCCGGCAGGACCTCGGTGGTGCCGGTGAAGGTCTTGAGCGCACCGGCCTTGGCGTAGGGCGCGGTGGCATCCTGCGCGAGCTTGTAGCCGCCCTTGCGGGCCTCGGGCGCCCTGGCGACGGCATCAGCCGCCAGCCAGTGCTCGGCCTCGGCCTGGGAGACGTACACCGTTGCCTTGGGGAACAGACGCTGGCCGTCCGTGCCCAGCAAGCCGCCCACATGGTCGCCATGCAGGTGGGTGATCAGCACCGCGTCGACCTGGGCCGGCTCGTACCCCGCAGCCTTGAGGTTGGCCGCCACCTGGCCCAGCGTGGGGCCGAAGGCCTTGGCCGCGCCGGTGTCCACCAGCACGAGCTGGCTGCCAGTGTTGACCAGGAAGGCATTGACGGCGGTGGGCGTCGGGTTGCCGCGGAACTGCTGGGCCAGCAGCTTCTGGATGTCGCCGGCGCGCAGGTTCTTGAGCAGCTTGGTGTCGAGCTTGATCTGGCCGTCGTGGAGCACGGTCAGCTCGAAATCACCCAGTGCATGCCGGTAGTAGCCGGGCACCTGGGTCTTGACCTGGGGCGCCTCGGCATGCGCCGGCACCAGGGCCAGGGGCCACAAGGCGGCCACCGTCAACAAGGCTTTACCCGCCCACCAGGCGGCACGCCGGGACATTGCTTGCATGGAACGCTCCTCCACAGGGGTCAGTGAAATATTGGCACGCCCGAAGTCTAGGGGCACAAACAACATTCAGGCCAGCGCTACACAAAAGCCCTATCTCGCAGCCAAGCTCTGTCGGATACTCTGGGATCACGCGTTGCTCCCCGAACTCCAACATTGGCCATACCCCATCCCATGCCCGAGGCATTCGCGCCCCACGGACGCTGGTCCAAGGCCCTCGCAACCTACCTGATCTACGTGGCTGCGGGCGCGGTGTCGCTGACGCTGTCCACCTCCGAAGAGGCCATTTCCCTGCTGTACCTGGCCGCAGGCTTTGGCCTGGCCTGTGTGCTGTGCTGGGGGCGGCTGCAGGCGGTGGCGGTGGGTCTGGGCTCGCTCACAGTAGGGGCATTGGGCGTGCTGCCTGGCGAATCGGGCCTCCAGCACTGGGGCCAATGGGCAGGCCTGGCAGCCAGCGGTGTGGGCGGAGGCCTGCAGGCCTGGGCTGCCGCCCGCTGGGTGCAGGGCCCTGACGAAAACGCCCCACTGCCGCTGGACAACCTGCGCGACATCACCCGGTTCATGCTGCTGGCCGGGCCTCTGTGCAGTGTGATCAACCCGGTGCTGACCTCCACCACCCTGGTGCTCACCGGGGCCACGCCCTACACCGAATGGCTGTCGCTGATGGCCAGTTGGTGGGCGGGCGACATGCTGGGTGTGCTGATGGGCACCCCCTTGCTGCTGACCCTGTGGGGACGCCCTGAACGGCTGTGGCGCCAGCGGCGGTTTGTGGTCGGCATGCCGCTGCTGGCCTCGTCGATCCTGCTGGGCCTGGGCATCCGCCAGATCCAGGACTGGGACACTGAGCGCGAGGACGCTGCCTTCCGCCTGCACGCCGAGGCCACCACCAATGCCATGCGGCTGCGCCTGAACGCCTACTTGGCGGCCCTTGAATCGATGCGGGGCATCTACGACGCCTCCGACAGTGTCGAACGAGATGAATTCCGGCGTGCCTCCAGCAGCTGGCTGCGCCAATTGCCAGGTACCCAGGCGCTGGGTTGGACGGAGGGGCTCAAGAGCAACCGCCTGGAGGTCTTCGAGCTCCAGCAACGATCGGAAGGCGCCCTGGGCTACCGTGTGTTCGATCAGCCTGGCCGTGCCACGCCCAAGGGTAGCGAGCTGGCTGCGATCCGCTTCATCGAGCCGCTGGATGGCAACGAGGCTGCCCTGGGCATGAACATCCTGTCGGTGCAGCAGGCGCGCCAGACCTACCTGCAGGCCGTGCTCAGCAACCAGGCGGTGGCCTCTCAGGGCCTGCGGCTGGCGCAGGAGCGCGGCCAGCAGATGGGCGTGGTGATCTACCGGGCCGTCTACCGCAGCCCCAATGTGCTGGCCTCCGACCGCAGTGCCACGGCCATGGGCGTGGTGTTCCTGGCGCTGCGCATGGACGACGCCCTGGTGGCCATGCTCAAGGACATGCCACTGTTCATGCAGGCCTGCCTGCTGGACCGCAGCGATCCCGGCGAGCCCAAGTTCCTGGCGGGCACGCCCGGTTGCGCACCGGAAAGCAAATCATCGGTGGCGCACCACTCCTTGGTGGTCCCTTTGACCTTCGCGCAGCGTGAATGGGCCTTGAAACTGTGGTCCGTTGGGCCGGTGCCCTCTGTGGGCGGGCGGGCCACCGCCTGGCTGTTCGCCATCGGTGGCGTGGGCTTCGCGGCTGCCCTGGGCACCTTGTTGCTGATAGTCACGGGCCATGCCGAGCGCATGAACACCGCCATCGACGATGCCCGCCTGCAGCGCACCGCAGCCGAGTCGGCCAACCAGGCCAAGAGTGATTTCCTCTCGCGCATGAGCCATGAGCTGCGCACACCGCTCAACGCCATCCTGGGCTTCGCGCAGGTGATGAGCCTGGACCGCCGCCCCGCCCTGAGCCCGGCCCAGCAGCACCGCCTGGAGCAGATCCAGCAGGCCGGCTGGCACTTGCTGGACATGATCGACGACGTGCTGGACCTGTCCCGCATCGATACCGGCACCCTTAAGCTGACATCGGCGCGCCTGCCGCTGCCCCCACTGCTCGATGCCACCCGCGAGCTGGTGGACGAACTGGCCCGGCAAAAGCAGGTCTCGCTCACCATCGATGGCACCTTGCCCGCCGGCTGGGGCGTGCTGGCCGACGAGACCCGGCTCAAGCAGGTGCTCACCAACCTGCTGAGCAACGCTGTCAAGTACAACCGCCCCGGCGGCAGCGTGCACGTGCAGGCTGCGCTGCTGAGCGGGCGCGGGGGCGAGCCCTCCATGGTCAACATCGTGGTGACCGACACCGGGCTGGGCATGAGCGAGGCGCAGCTGCAGCAGCTGTTCCAGCCCTTCAACCGCCTGGGCCGCGAGAAAAACTCGCCCGACGGCACCGGCATCGGCCTGGTCATCAGCCGGCATCTGGCGCAACTGATGAATGGCCAGTTGGAGGTCAGCAGCCGCGAAGGCGCGGGCTCCACCTTCACGTTGAGCGTGCCGGCCGCGGCCCTGGCGCCGGAGCCCCCCGCCCCGCCGCCGGCCAGCAAGGCGACCGTGTCTGACAACGGTGTGGCCAACGCAGCGCGGGACCAGCGCCACGTGCTGTACGTGGAAGACAACGATGCGAACACGGCGGTGGTGCAGGCCGCGCTGTCCAGCCGCAGCTGGATCCAGTTGTCCGTGGCGGCCACCATCGAGGCCGGGCTGGCCGCGCTGCACGACCGCCTGCGCGGCCCCCTGCCCCAGCTGATCCTGCTGGACGTGCACCTGCCCGATGCCTCGGGCCTGGACTTCCTCAAGCTGGCCAAGGCCAACCCGGAGACACAGCACATCCCGGTGGTGATGATCTCGGCCGACGCCATGCCCGAGCAGATCGACAATGCGCTCAAGGCAGGGGCGGCGGCCTACCTGACCAAGCCGCTGCAGATCGCCGGCCTGCTGGCCATGGTGGACGACCTGCTCGCGCCGCCCACGGGCGCCAAGCCGGGTGGTGACACCAGCCTCTGAGGTGGCCC
>CALAKR010000329.1 GCA_937923225.1 uncultured Aquabacterium sp.
TAAGGGCAACTTTGCGAGTCATGATCTGTGCGACTGGAACTGGGATGAAGGAAGGATTGTTACCGATGCGGCAAAGCCTGCTTCGATGGATCAACCCCCGGGATTACGCTGAATTGCCGTGACTTCGCCCATGGCCTGTCGATAGATGCCCATCAGTTGGGCATGGTTGATCTCCGGCGTGAAGTCATTTTCGTACATCTGGCGAGCGCGCAGGCCCATCCTCCTCATGTCTTCAGGGTGGGTGTCGGCCCAGGCCAGCTTGGTAGCCAGGTCATCGGGGTCATTGGGGTTGAACAGCAGCCCCGTTTCGCCCTCTTTCACCAGTTCGGGCAGGGCGCCCAGCCGGCTGGCCACCACCGGCAAGGCGCAGGCGTAGGCCTCTACCAGCGTTCTGGGAAAGCTCTCGTAACAAATGCTCGGCAGCACCAGGTAGGACGACGATGCCATCGTGCCGAGCACCTCGGCCAGTGGTCGGAATCCCAGATAGGTGTCCGGCCATTGCGCCCGCGCCTGTGCCTCGAAAGGCCCTGTGCCTGCCACCTTCAGCTGCAAACCCGGGTGGCGGGCTGCAGCGGCCAGCAACACTTCGATGCCTTTTTCCGTGCTCAGGCGTCCCACGTACAGCCCGCCATGGCGAGGGCCTTCCTCGGGTTGAGGGCGCCACTCCACGAAGTTCGGCTTGACCGACACGCGGTCGGCCGGCAAGCCGGCCTGGATCAATTTGCCCCGGCAGAACTCATTGAGCGCAATGAAGCGCGTCACCTTGCGCTGCAGTGTGCCGGCTGCCCGGTGAGCCACCAGCATGGTGGCCATCACTGCTGATTGCGGCACCGAATCCCGGTAGCAGGCCCGCACCACCCCACGCCAGGGCGACGTGCCCAGGCAGTCTTCACAGATCTGTCCGTCCCGCAGGAAGGTGGCATCCAGGCAGGCCGTACGGAAGTTGTGCAGCGTCTGCACCACGGGGATCCCCAGGTCATGGGCGGCCCAGAACACCGAGGGCGACACCAGCGGCAGGGTGTTGTGCACGTGCATGATGTCCGGCCTGAAGCTGCTGGCCAGCGCGCGCAGATCCTGCGTGGTGCGGCGTGACCAGAGCGTGTCTGCCAGCAGTTGCCCGCGCGACATGCCTTCGATGTCATCGTTGTGCCGCCGGTACACCTCCACCTGGTGGCCGTGCTCGCGCAGCAGCGCGATCTCGGACTCGACCACGCTGTCCTCGCCACCGCGCTGCTGGTAGGTGTTGTGCACCATCAGCACCTTGAGCGGGGTGCTCGTGGTGCTCATCGGCGGCCCTGCGCCCACAGGCGGCCCGCGTGGCCCAGGGCCATCGCCGCCAACGCCATCAGCAGCCCGTCGAACGGGATCCGAAAGCGCACCCGGGTGAAGAAGATGGCCGCCAGCAAGCCATTGATGAAGTAGAAAGCGGTCAACACCACTTCAGTGCGAGACAAGGGCACGCGCCGCCAGAAGGCCAGCCGTATCAGCACGATGGCCAGCAGGGGGTAGTAGGTCACGGCGATCAGCACGGCCTGCCAGTTGGTTCGCTCTCCGGCATTGCTGAGGTTAGGCTGGTAGTTGAAGTAGTTGATCGCCTTCTGCACGTACAGCACCAGCGCGTCGGAGGGGTGTTCGCGCATCCACTTCAGGGCTTCCGACTGGTAGTAGCGGTTCTGTGCGACCTCATCGAGCTGGTCGCCCACGGCGTACTGCTCGCGAAGGTCCACATCGGTGCCACTGTTGGCCGTGGTGTGGGCCGAGTTGCCCAGCAGCAGGTTGTTGCCACCGTTGCTGGAGATGGGGATCAGCGCGTGCATCACCACGGCATTGCGGGCCACCCAGGGCGCCACCACGCAGGCGCCAGCCACGTAGAACACCACCACGCGCACCAATCGGCTGGACCAGTTGCCGGGCTTGACCGTCCACGGTGCAATGGCGAACAACGGCGCCAGCAACTGGAAGGAGGGCGACACCAGCATCAGCACGCCGTACAGCAGCCCGGCCCCCGCCAGCACCCGCAGGGAGGCATGGTGCAGCGTCAGGTAGATGATGCACAGGAACAAGGCCGTGCAGACCACTTGCGGATACGCCGTGCCTGCCGTGTAGACCAGCATGGGGTAGGCCAGCACGAACAGAGGCGCCATCCACGCCGTCTGGGGCGTGACCTTCGCCACCGTGCGCTGCAAAACCACCACGAAGCCCGCCAGGAAGATCACATTGAGCAGCTTGGCCAGCAGCGGGGCTTCGGCCAGGGCCATCAGGGGGGCCAGCAGAAAGGGGTAGCCAGGAGGCCTCAGCGCGGTCGGCGTGCCGTCGGCCAGCACGTAGCCCTGGCCTTGTGCCAGCCGGATCGCCAGCTCCACGTAGTCACGTTCATCGTGATAGCGCAGCTGGTTGCCGGAGGCCAGACACACCGCCAGCGTGGCCAGCACCAGCAAGGCCAATGTGATCAGGTAGCGGCGCCTGGCCGTGGGGGCATCCACCATGAGCAGGTTCTTGATCAGTGAGGTCATCGTGCGTGCCTCACAGCTTGAGCTTGGTGAAGATGGTCTCCGGGATGTGGCGGATCACGAACATGATCAGGCGCCAGAAGCCAGGGGTGTAGATCACGCCCCCGCGCCCGTCTGCGGCCTTGACGATCTCTGCCGCCACCTTGCCTGGCTGTGCCCATAAGGGCCCCCCTTTGGGCAAGTGGGCCGTCATGGGCGTGTCCACGAAGCCTGGCTTGATGGTGATCACCGACACCCCCTTGGGCGCCAGGCGCTGGCGCAGGCCCGATGTGAACTCCGACACGAAGGACTTGGCCGCGCCATACACATAGTTGCTCTGGCGGCCACGGTCGCCCGCCACGGACGAGATCACCGCGATCGCGCCGTGCCCTTGCTGCTCGAAGCGGTTGGCCACATGGGTGAGCAGTGCAGCCACGGACAGGCCATTCGTGCCCACCTCACGCAGCATGTAGTCGACATCGCCTTGCGCCCGGGCCTGGTCCGACAGGGTGCCATGGGCGATCAGCACCGTATCCAGCCCACCCATGTGCGCGGCGGCCGCATCCAGCAACGCGGCGTGCTGATCAAACTGATTGGCATCGAACACCTGGCTGCCGGCTGAGCGGGCACCGCGCGTGCTCAGGTCGGCCACGATGGATTGCAGTTGCCCTTCGTTGCGTGCTGCCAGGAACACCTTGTCTCCGCGCGCTGCCCATTGCCGCGCGCAGGCCTCGGCGATGGCCGAGGTGGCTCCCACGATCAGTATCTTTTTCATTGTTGCTCCATGACCCGGCGCCAGAACCCCGATGAAAAACGGGGGTCGACAAACGGTGCGAAATCTTGCCACCGCGGGTGGCCTTGCTGGAACATCGTGGCGTCCATGCGACCATCCTTGGCCGGGTAGAGCCGCCCGCCAGCCTGGCGCACGATGGCATCGAGCGTGGCGAACAGCCTGTGCAGCGCCGGTCCGCGGTTGGCGAAGTCCAGGGCCAGGGTGGTGCCTTCCATCGGGAAAGACAGCAGCCCCCTTGAGGCCGGCTTGCCAAACTGCTTGAGCACCGCCAGGAAGGATCCCATGCCACTGCGGGTGATGGCGCTCAGCATGGCCTGCACCGCGTCCGCGGCGGCTGCTGGCGGCACCACGCACTGGTATTGGTAGAAGCCGGCTGGCCCATAGATGCGGTTCCAGTCGCGTAGCGCATCCAACGGGTAGAAGAAGGGCTGATAGTGCTGCAACGCCCGTTGGCTTGCGCCGCGTTGCCGGTGGTAGTACAGCGTGTTGAACGCCTTGAGCGACAGGGCGTTGACCAGCGACAGCGGCGGCGTGAAAGGCACCCGGCGGGCAGACCGATGCTGTTCTGCCGGCAGCGCATCGCCGCTCGCCTGCGCGGGCGCATGGTTGGCCCGGTTGAACAAACCGCGCCCCAGGCGAGGCCCGCCGAAAGCGCAATCGATCCACGACACGGTGTACTCGTGATTCGCTTCGGAAGCCGTGCTCAGCGCAAAGAACTCCCGCAGGTTGCCAAAGCGGATCGTCTCCGCATCCATCCAGGGGTTGGCGATGCGCCGCAGGCGGAACTCCGCCCAAGTGATCAGGCCTGTCAGGCCCAGCCCCCCAATGGTGGCCTCGAACCACGCCGGGTGGCTGGTCGGTGAGCACAGGCGCCGGCTGCCATCCGATCGCAACAGCTCGAAGCAATCCACGTGGTTGCCGAAGGAGCCGGCCACATGGTGGTTCTTGCCATGCACGTCATTGGCGATGGCGCCACCTACCGTCACGTACTGCGTGCCGGGCGTCACCGGCAGGAACCAGCCTTGAGGCACCACCAGCCGCAGGATGTCGGCCAGCAGCACGCCGGCTTCACACCGGATCACCCCCGTGGCCGGATCGAACGCAATGAAGCGGTCCAGCCGGGCGGTCAACAGCAGGCTCTGCCCCGGGTTGAGGTTGCTGTCGCCATAGCTGCGGCCATGGCCGTGGGGCAACACGGTCGATCCCGGGGCGCTGGGCAGGGGCAGGCTCGCGTGCCGGCTGCCCACGCTCAGCAGCGTGTGGGCGGGCTTGCCGATGCGCCCCCAGGAGTTCACCGCCCGTTGTGCCATTGCCTGCGCCTTGCGGGTTTACATCGCCGACCACATCACCAGCGCTGCCGCAGCGCCAGTGACCAGGCTCACCCGGTCCTTCAGGGCGAAGACCAGGGGGTCATCGTGCATGCGGCCCCGGTGCGTCTGCATCCAGATGCGGCTGACCCAGTACAGCATGATCGGGCACAGCAGCCACACCAGCTTGGGGTGGTGGTACAGCACGCTGATGTCGGGCGAATTCACGTACAAGGCCAGCACCAGGATGCTGATGTAGCCCGACGCGCCGCCCAGGCTTTGCAGAAGGCCCAGATCCTCCACCTGGTAGCCGCGGCCGCTGGCCTTGAGCTTGCCTTGCTTCTTCATGGCCAGCAGCTCCGCGTAGCGCTTGACCATCGCCAGGCTCAGGAAGATGAAGATGGCGAACAGCAGCAGCCAGAACGACAGCGGGATCCCCGTGGCGGCCGCGCCGGCCACGATCCGCACCGTGTACAGGCCGGCCAGGGCCAGCACGTCGATCATCACCAGCTTCTTCAGCCCGAACGAATACGCCAGCGTGGCCACGTAATAGGCCGCCAGCACCGCCATGAACTTCCAGGGCAGCAGGCAGGCCAGCCCCAAGGCCAGCACCAGCAGCGCTGGTGCCATGAACAGGCCGAACAACAGGCTCAGGTGGCCTGCGGCGAAAGGGCGCTTGCGCTTGTTGTGGTGCTGCCGGTCTGCCTGCAGATCCAGCATGTCGTTGAGCAGGTACACCGATGACGCGCACAGGCTGAACGCCATGAACGCCAGCAGGCTGGCCCCCAGGGCTTCAGGGTTCGTGAGCTGATGGGCGGCCGCCAGGGGCACGAAGATCAGCCCGTTCTTGGCCCATTGGTGCACCCGA
>CALAKR010000330.1 GCA_937923225.1 uncultured Aquabacterium sp.
GCGTTGAACCACAGGAAGGCCAGGCCCGCGCCGGCCATGGCCGCGCAGAACACCATCAGCTCACCGGCCCCGGGGATGTGCGGCAGCAGCAGGTACTTGGCATACACCGAGTTGCCCGTCACGTAGCAGAAGATGCCCAGGGCCGAACCCACCATCACCACGGGCATGATGGCCAGGCCGTCCAGGCCGTCCGTCAGGTTCACGGCGTTACTGGTGCCCACGATCACGACGTAGGTCAGCACCATGAAGCCCCACACGCCCAGCGGGTAGGAGATGGTCTTGAAGAAGGGCACGATCAGGTCGGCCTTGGGCGGCAGATCATTCGAGAAGCCCGAGCCCACCCAGCGGATGAACAGCTCCACCACCGCCAGGTTGTCGGTGCCGGACACGCTGAAGGCCAGGTAGATGGCCGCCACCAGGCCGATGAGCGATTGCCAGAAGTACTTCTCGCGCGAGGGCATGCCCTCGGGGTTCTTGTGCACCACCTTGCGCCAGTCATCGGCCCAGCCGATGGCACCGAAGCCCGTGGTCACGATCATCACGATCCACACGAAGCGGTTGGCCCAGTCGAACCACAGCAGGGTCGACAGGCCGATGGCCAGCAGGATCAGTGCGCCACCCATGGTGGGCGTGCCACGCTTGCTGAGGTGGTCCTGGATGCCGTATTCGCGGATGGGCTGACCGATCTTGAGCTCGGTGAGCCGGCGGATCAGCCAGGGGCCCAGGGCCAAGCCGATCAGCAGCGCAGTCATCGCCGCCATCACGGAACGGAAGGTCAGGTACTGGAAGACGCGCAGGAAGCCCCACTCGGGGTTCATGTCCTGCAGCCACAGTGCCAGGCTAAGCAGCATGCTCACCTCCGGCCAGTTGGGCGACGACGGTTTCCATCTTCATGAATCGGGATCCTTTGACCAGGATGGCAGCGGCCTCGGGCGGGCCATCCGGGGTGTTGTTCTTGGTGTGGTCGTCCAGGGCCGCAACGATCTCGGCGGCCGATTCGAAATGACGCGCCTGCGGCCCGAAGGCCTGCGCAGCGTGGCGGCACAGGGTGCCGGCCGTCCACAGCCGCTCGATGCCCTTCGCACGGGCATGGGCACCGACCTCTTCGTGGAAGGCGGGGCCCTGATTGCCGACCTCGCCCATGTCCCCAAGCACCAGCCAGTGCGGGCCAGGCAGCGCGGCCAGCATGTCGATGGCGGCGCGCACGGAATCGGGGTTGGCGTTGTAGCTGTCGTCGATCAGGGTGACGGTGCGGCCGCCACGCTGGATGCTGCGCAGCGCGGAGCGGCCCTTGACGGGCACGAAGCCGCTCAGGCCCTGCACCACCGCTTGCAGCGGCGCACCAGCGCCCAGCGCGGCGGCCGTGGCGGCCAGCGCATTGTGCACGTTGTGCTCGCCAGCCATGTGCAGGTGCACCTCGGCACGGCCTGCAGGCGTGGTGAGCTGGATCGCCCAGTGAGGCCCTTGCCCATCCGCCGGCGCATCCACCCAGGTGCACACACCCGTCACGGCCGCATCGCCTTGCAGGGCGAAATCGATCACGCGACGCCCAGTGGCCAGCTCGCGCCAGATCGGCGTGTGCTCGGCATCATCGGCCGGGAACACAGCCACGCCATCGCGCGGCAGCGAGGCCAGCACGGCGCCGTTCTCACGCGCCACGGCCTCGACCGTGTGCATGAACTCCTGGTGCTCGCGTTGCGCGTTGTTGACCAGGGCCACGGTGGGCGCGGCCAGCGCGGCCAGTTGCTCGATCTCGCCGGGGTGGTTCATGCCCAACTCGACCACGGCGCACTGGTGCTGGCCTTCGCGCAGGCGCAGCAAGGTCAGCGGCACGCCGATATCGTTGTTGAAGTTGCCTTGCGTGGCCAGCGCGCCCTCGGGGCGGCCTTGCAGGCCCATCCAGGCGCGCAGGATGCTGGCCACCATCTGCGTGACGGTGGTCTTGCCGTTGCTGCCGGTCACGGCCACCAGCGGGATATCGAAGCGTGCACGCCAGGCCGAGGCCAGCCAGCCCAGGGCCGCGCGTGTGTCCGGCACCACCAGGCCCGGCAGGCCGGAAGCGTCGATGCCTCGCTGCACCAGCACCGCGGCAGCACCAGACTGCGCAGCCTGCGGCAGAAAATCATGCGCATCGAAGCGCTCGCCGCGCAGGGCCACGAAGAAGTCACTCGCCTGCAAGCTGCGGGTGTCACTGTGCACGCGCAGCAGCGGCGTGGCCGGATCGCCCACCAGCACGGAGCCGGGCAGCAACTGGTGGGCCAGGCCCAAGGTCATCATCATCGGGGTGCCCGTCATGCAGCCCTCCGTGCGCGCAGGGCGCTCAGCGATTCGTCCACATCGGAGAACGGCGTCTTGACGCCGGCCACTTCCTGTGTGGTCTCGTGGCCCTTGCCGGCGATCAGCACCACGTCGCGCGGGTCAGCGCTGGTGATGGCGTGAGCGATGGCCTCGTGGCGGTTCTCGATCACGGCCACCGGCTCGCTGCGCACCACGCCGGCCAGGATCTGGCACAGGATGTAGCCCGGAGCCTCGCCGCGCGGGTTGTCGCTGGTCAGCACGATTTCGTCGGCGTGCTGATCAGCCATGGCGCCCATCAGCGGGCGCTTGATCGGATCACGGTTGCCGCCACAGCCGAACACGCACCACAGGCGGCCACCGCGCGCCTGCGCCAGGGGCTTCAAGGCGCGCAGGGCCTTGAGCAGGGCATCGGGCGTGTGGGCGTAATCGACCACGGCCAGCGGCAGCGCCAGCGCATCCACGCCATCCACGCGCACCTGCTGCATGCGGCCTGGCACGGCGCTCAGCCCCGCGCAGGCGCGTACCGCGTCGGCCAGCGGCACACCCAGCGCACGCAAGGCACCGATCACCGTCAGCAGGTTGGACACGTTGAAATCGCCCACCAGCGCTGCCTGCAGCTCGGCCTGGTCGATCACCTTGGCCAGGGATTCATCGCGCTCGACGATGCGTGCGCGCAGGCCATCGGCCTGGGTGACCACATCCTCGGCGCACAGGCGGGCCGGCTCGCGCACGGCCGTGGTCCACAGTTGCACGCCACGCTGGCGGCACAGCGGCACCAGGTCATCGCCTCGCGGATCGTCCACATTGACCACAGCGGCCTGCAGGCCTTCCCATTCGAACAGGGCCTGCTTGGCGCGCCAGTAGGCCTCCATCGTGACGTGGTAATCCAGGTGGTCCTGCGTGAAGTTGGTGAACTGCGCGACGCGGATGCGCGTGGCGTCCAGCCGGTGCTCTTCGATGCCGATGGACGACGCCTCGATGGCCGCGGCCACCAGTCCCTGGTCGGCAAAACGGCGGAAGGTGGCGTGCAGGGTAACGGGATCGGGCGTGGTCAGGCCGGTGGGCTCGAAATCGCCAGCGCCAGGGCAGCCCACACCCAGCGTGCCGATCACACCGCAGGGGCGGCCCAGGGCGCTCAGCGCCTGCGCCGTCCACCACGAGGTGGAGGTCTTGCCGTTGGTGCCGGTCACGGCCACCACGTCCAGCTTCTCGCTGGGACGATCATTGAAGGCGTGGGCGATCAGCGCCAGTCGCGTCTTCAAACCCGGCACCGCCGCAATGCGCGGATCGTCAAATGCGAAGGCCTCGGCGCCTTCTGCCTCGACCAGGCAAGCGCGCGCGCCCTGTGCCAGGGCCTGAGCCACGAAAGCGCGGCCATCACGGGCGGCGCCCGGCCAGGCGATGAAGCCGGGTGCTTGCCCCTGGGCCACACGCGGCGCCACTT
>CALAKR010000331.1 GCA_937923225.1 uncultured Aquabacterium sp.
GCCAGGCGCTGGCCGTGCTTGACCATGCCCAGGGCCGCATCGTTGAGGATCACGAAGACCACGTTCAGGCCTTCCTGCGCGGCCACGGTGATCTCCTGGCCGTTCATCAGGTAGCTGCCATCACCGGTGATGCACACCACCGGGCAATCTGGCCTGCCGCGGGCAATGCCCACCGCTGCACCGATGGCCCAGCCCATGGGCGCGAAATCCATCAGCACGCGCAGCCAGCCAGCGTGGTCATGGCGTCGCTCGCCACGGCGATCCCCGGCACCAGCCGGGCCCGAGTGCACCAGACCCATGCGGCGGTTGCGCAGTTCCAGGTAATGGATGGCCCAGGCCGTACTGTTGCCCGCATCGGCCACGAAACGCGTGGTGGGCGGAAAGCGCTGCGACAGCTCGGTCATCAGGCGCTGCGGCTTGATGGGCGTCTCGGGCGCCATCACCTTGTGCGGCTCGTTCAAGTGGACCTTGTCCGCCGCATTGGCCGCGATGCGCACCTGCCCCACCTCGACACCACCCCAGGCATCGCCCCAACTGGCCTGCTCGATGTGCATCATGTCCAGCAGGCGCTCGAACACCGTGCGGATGCGGCCACGCACGTGCTGGCGCGCCATGGGTGAGCGCAGCAGGTGTTCGTCGGTGGCATCGATGTGCACCATGCGCTGGTTGAGCACGCTGTCGCTCCAGGCGGCGCTGGTCCACTCGCCCAGGCTGGTGCCCACGGCCAGCACCAGGTCCACGTTGTCACGCAATGCCTTCTGGGCCGACACGTGGCCGGCAAATCCGAACACGCCGCGGTACAGGGGGTGGTGCGGGTGCACCAGGCCCTTGGCGTCCGGCGTGGTCACGAAGCTCGAATCGGTCAGCTCGGCGAAGTGCATCAGCGCATCGATGGCCTCGCCGCAGCCGCCACCGATGATCAGCACCGTCTTGCTGCTCTGGCGCACCAGATGGCACAAGCCGCGCACTGCGTCCTCATCGATCATCGAGGGCTTGGCCATCAGCGACTTCAGGCTCGCGGGCGACAGGCGCTGCTCGATCTGCGTGCGCAGCAGGTCCACCGGGATGGACAAGTGCACCGGACCATGCGGCAATTGCGAGGCGCGCATCAGCGCGTTGACCAGCTTGTTCTCCAACTGATCAGCGTGCGAGACCAGCGTGCTGTAACGCGTGCAGTGGCGGAACATGCCCACCGTGTTGACGCCGGTGCAGGCCGACTCCTGCAGCGCGCGCTTGCCGAATAAAGGCAGCGAAGGCTGGCCGGTGATGGCCAGCATCGGCACGCTGTTGTCGTAGGCACAGGCCACGCCGGTCAGCAGGTTGGTGGCGCCGGGGCCGGAGGTGGCCACGCACACACCCAGGCGCCCGGTTTCACGGGCATAGCCATCGGCCATGAAGGCCGCACCGGCCTCATGGCGCGCCAGCACGGGCTTGGGGCCACCGCGCCGCGAACTCACGGCCAGCGCGTTGTACAGGGGCTCGACCGCACCACCCGGCACGCCGAACACATACTCCACCCCGATGGCTTCGAGGTAGGAGACGATGAGGGTCGCGGCCTCCGTGGTCTGCGGGAGGGATGAGGGCAGGACTGAATAGTCTGCCTCGGAGGGTACTGCTGCCAATGACTTCACGTTGCTTCTCGCAGATCAGGGGCCGCACCAACAAACAACACCCATCGCGGCCTTTGTGTAACAAAATGATGCCAACTGATGGCCAGCGCGTCATCCCCCTTCTCATGGGAGAACTGCGTGAATGCGGGGGGCAAACCCCAAAGACTCGCTAAGCTATGGGGATATGCAAGCAAGAGAGCGGGAGGGAGGAGTCCGTGGTGGTAGCGTGCAGAGCGTTCTGGGTGGCCCTGCGAATGGCAATGCTGGGTCTCTGGGCGCTGCAATGGCCCGCGGCCCAGGCGGGCCCGGATGACGCCACACGGTCAATCGCTGTGGTTTACCCTGATATCGGGGAGCCATTCCGCAGCGTCTTTACAACAATCATCAACGGGGTCGAAGACCGGGCCAAAGGCCGCGTTCTGGGGTATCCGGTCAGCGCCAACGCCAGCACGGCGGAGTTGGCGGCCGAATTGCGCAAGCGCGACATCCGCTCCGTGATTGCCCTGGGCCGCAACGGTATGCGTGCCACGGCCAGCCTGGACCGCTCCGCCATCAATGTGGTGGCCGGTGGCGTGCTGTCGGTGCCCGAAGCCGAGGCCCAGAACGCTACCGTCCTGAGCCTGGCGCCGGACCCTGCCCTGCTGTTCGCCCGCCTCAAGAGCCTGGTGCCCAACGCCCGCCGTGTGCTGGTCGTCTATGACCCGCGCCAGAACGGCTGGCTCATCAAGCTGGCCCGCGAAGCCGCCAAGGTTCACGGCCTGGAGCTGGTGGCCCAGGAGGCCGATGACCTCAAGGCCGCCGTACGCCTCTACCAGGAACTGCTGTCCTCGTCCGACGCCCGGCGCGACGCCCTGTGGCTGCCACAGGACTCCATCACCGTCGATGAATCGGCCGTGCTGCCCCTGGTGCTGCGGGAGGCCTGGAACCAGAGCCTGCCCCTGTTCTCCAGCAGCGTGGCACACGTCAAGCGCGGCGCGCTGTTCTCGCTGTACCCCGACAACATGGAGCTGGGCCGGGCCCTGGCCTCCACCGCCCTGACACCCTCCGGCACCGCGAGCCCCCCGGCGCGCGGTCTGCACCCCCTCAAGGATGTCCTGATGGCCGTGAACACACGCACCGCCAGCCACCTGGGCATCAACCTCACCGCGTCTTCCCAACGCTTCCACCTGGTCTTCCCGGAGCCTTGAGATGACGAGCCACAGCACGCACTCCCCGCTGCCCACGGAAAACATAAGCTCCGTCGGCATCCTGCGCCGCATGACCTTCCAGCGCCAGCTCAGCATCGCCGTGGCCGCAGGCGTGGTCCTGCTGGCCCTGTTCTCATCCATCGCCAGCGCCTGGCAGGGCAGCCGCCAGATCCGCGACACGCTGATGCGCCAGGGCGCGCACATCGCCACCAGCCTGGCCGCGCAAAGCACGCTGGCCCTGCTGTACGCCTCCAGCGACAACGCCGCCGACCCCGTCAATGCGGCCCTGACCTTCCCCGATGTGCTGCGCGTCGAGATCCGCAAGGCCGATGGCGGCGTGCTGCTGGTGCGCGGCGCGGTGGGCAAGGACAGCAGCGCAGGCAATCTGCCGCTGCCGCGCCTGCACCCGCGCGAGGCCTACCTGGAGGCCGAGACCGACGACACCTGGCGCTTCGTGGCACCGGTATGGACCAAGCCCGCCGACACGCCCTTCGAGGTCGTGGCACCCACGGAAGAGTTCTTGGGCTATGTGCGCGTGGTGCACAGCAAGGCCACGCTGGTGCGCATGATGGCCGACATCTTCATGGTGAACCTGGCCTGCGCCTTCTTCTTCGCGGCGCTGTTCCTGCTGGCCATCCGCTACCTCAGCCGGCGCATCTCGCGGCCCCTGAACGTGCTGTCGGCCGCCATGGCCCGCGCCGAGCGGGGCGAGGCGCATGTGCGTGCCGTGGTCGACGGCCCGAAAGACATCGAGCACATGGCCCAGGCCTTCAACCGCATGATCGCCGTGCTGCAGGAACGTGGCGACGAGCTGCAGCGCCACCGTGATCACCTGGAAGACCTGGTGCGTGAACGCACAGCCGAGCTGCGCACCGCCAAGGAACGCGCCGAGATCGCCAACCAGGCCAAAAGCGCCTTCCTGGCCCGCATGAGCCACGAGCTGCGCACCCCGCTCAACGCCATCATGGGCTACGCCCAGTTGCTCAAGATGGACAAAAGCCTGGGCGAGCGCCAGACGCAGAGTCTCAAGACCATCCACAGCAGCGGCGAGCACCTGCTGCTGCTGATCGTCGACATCCTCGATCTGTCGCAGATCGAAGCCGGCAAGACCGAACTTCACCCGGCGCCCGCGGCCGTCTCCACCTTCCTGCAGGGCCTGTCGGACATCATCCGCATCAAGGCCGAGGAGAAGGGCCTGAACTACGTCCTCGACTGCGATGCCAACGTGCCCCCGGCCATCGACATCGACGAGAAACGCCTGCGCCAGGTGCTGCTCAACCTGCTGAGCAACTCCGTGAAGTTCACCGCCAAGGGCGCCGTGAGCCTGAGCGTGCGCCGCACCGACACGGCCCTGCACAGCACCATGGCCACCCTGCGCTTCGAGGTGCGCGACACCGGTGTGGGCATCCCCAAGGAAGAACAGGCCCGCGTGTTCGAGCCCTTCGAGCAGGCCGGCGACGCCCACAGCCGCGCCGCCGGCACCGGCCTGGGCCTGGCCATCGTGCGCCAGCTGGTGCGCCTGATGGGCGGCGAGGTGCACCTGGAAAGCCAGCCCGGCCACGGCAGCCGCTTCTGGTTCGAGTTGCGGGTGCACTGCCCTGCCATCGACACCCTGGTGCTGCCCCAGCCATCGGCCACGGCCCCACAAAGCAACATGACCGGCTACGAAGGGCCGCGCCGCACCATCCTGATCGTCGATGACGTCGAGATCAACCGCACCATGCTGGTGGACATCCTGCGTCCGCTGGGCTTCGACACGGTGGAGGCGGCCGATGGGCAGGAAGCCCTGGACCGCATCGGCCAGGCCCGGCCGGATCTGGTGCTGATGGACCTGGCCATGCCCGTGATGGACGGCCTGCAGGCCACCCGGGCCCTGCGCAGCCTGCAACTCACCCGCAACCTGCCCATCATCGCGCTGTCGGCCAATGCCTCCAATGCCGACCGCGATGAAGCGCTGGAAGCCGGGGCCCAGGTGTTCCTGGCCAAGCCGTTTGACCGGGCCGATCTGCTGCGATGCCTGGGTGAACAGCTGGACTTGCGCTGGACGGTATTGCCCAGCGCGGCCTGAGAGGCTGAATCAGAACTTGTAGCTGGCCTGGGCGTAGACGGAACGCCCCGGCATCGGGAAGTCGTTGGGCAGCAGCACCCGCCCGCCCACCGAATCGAGGGGCGAGGGCTCGCGAACATCCTTGTCGAACAGGTTGCGCACGGACATGGTGAAGCTCCAGGCGCGGGTGCCCATATCGGTCTTGAGGGTCAGGTCCATCGTCTCGTAACCGGCCAGATCATCGCGGGGATCGCCCGCCACACGCATGCGCTTGCTGATCCAGTTGACCTGCGAGTGCAGCGACCAACCCGGCGTGAAGCGCCAGTCGGCGCGTGCATAGACATGGTGGTGCGGCGCATTGCCCGCATCCTGGTCGGTGGACTCGTCGATCGAGCGCTGGTAGGCGTAGTTGCCCGACAGGCGCAGCGTCTTGTTCACTTCCCACTCGGCCTCGAACTCCATGCCTTGGCCGTTCTGGTGGCCGGTGTTCTCGTACGCGAAGTTCACCAGTCGAATGATGTCGCTCATCTCGTAGCGGAACACGTTCACGCCCAGCTGCAGCCGGCTCATAGGCTGCCATGTCAGCGCCGCCTCGACCGTGCGGATGCGCTCCGGGCTCAGGTCGGGGTTGCCGCGCACCACCGGGTTGTTGATGGCGTACAGCTCGGACATCGACGGCGCCCGGAAAGCCGTGCCGTACATCAGCTTGCCCGTGACGTTGTAGGCCGCATCCCAGACCAGCGCCAGCCGCGGGTTGGTGGTGCTGCCGAAATCGGAGTAGCGGTCATGGCGGATGCCGGCCGTGAGTGTCCAGTCGGCCGCCAGGCTCCATTCGTCCTGGGCGTAGATGTAGCGCTTGTAGCGCCCCTGCGGCTCCATGAAGGGCACCGTGTTGGTCACATCGATCGCATCGCCGAAGGAGCCGGTGCCGATGGGCGTGTAGTCGGGGTTGAAGTTCTTGACCTCGTTGGTGCGGTAGACCTCTTCCTTTTCCCAGCCCAACCCGATGCGGATACGGTGATCCTCGAACCCCGTGTAGGTGGCCGATGCGCTCAGGCGCCCATGCTGCTCCCACTTGTCGGGGTTGCCGATCATGCCGTCGGCAAAGGGGCCGCCCCCCGGATTGAGTTGAGCGCCTGCCGGGAACAGCACCGCATCGGAAAACTCCTTGTAGTGCATGATGCTGGCCTGCGCCGACACGCCCCAGTTGGGCGCCACGGTCTTGTGCTCGTAGTTCAGCTCGGCACTGACGTTCTGGCTGTAGGAGTAGCCGGTCGGGTCCAGCGCCGAAGCGACGCCCGTGCCGGAACCCAGCTTGCGTTCGCGGTAGGCGAAGTGCGCACGCCACTTGTCCAGGCTCAGGTCGAGCATGCCATCAAGGAAGTCGCGGTCGTTGTAGACCCGGCCCGGTGCCAGCGAGGCGTTCGTGCTATTGAGCGCATCCCAGGCAGTCTGGGCATCGGCGCGGACGGTGCTGTGGGCGCCGTCGGTGCTGCCGGTGCGCAGATAGGCTGCCACATCCACCGGGCCCCATTGCCCGCCATGCAGGATCCAGCCGTCTCGGGTGTTGAAGGAGCCGACGCGCGCCCCCACCCGGGTGCCGTTGATCTCACCGGCCGACTTGGTGATGATGTTGATCACGCCCGAGAAGGCATCGGCGCCATAGAGGGCCGAACCCGGGCCGCGGATCACTTCGACACGGGCGATGTTCTCGACCGGCATGCCGCCCCAGCCGGCGCCCCGGTTGCCGGTATAGACGGTGGTGATGGGCACGTTG
>CALAKR010000332.1 GCA_937923225.1 uncultured Aquabacterium sp.
ACGACTCCCATGCTCATGGCAGCAGCAGCCTGGGACGCCGTGCATGATCTTGCGCCTGAAGGAGGAGCTGTTGTTCTATCTCCTTATCGGCTGGAAAAGAGCTGCATGAATCTCTCCAGGAAAGGCCACGGCCTCCAGCTCACAGAAGACTTAGCCGACCTGGGAAAGCCTGGCCTTGTCGTGTTCTCTACCGTCAAGTCATTCAAAGGACTCGAAGCTCGGAACGTGGTGCTCGTACACGCGGATACGCCGAATCGCACAGAGGCATTTGCCTTAGAAGATCTCTACGTTGCGTGCACGCGAGCAACAGCCCGCTTCGCGATCCTCACGGCCTCGGACGAAGCTGCCCGATGGTTTTCCGAGCGCATTAGGTGACGGCGCAATAGGCCACGGAATCGGTGGTGGTCAGCTCCTGGGCCTCGGCCAAGCCATGGTGGCCGCCCGATTGCTGATGCTGCTGGCAAGCCAGCCGAACTCTGACTGGTCGGCCTATGTTTTGGGCGGCCTCGTCTCCCGCATCGGCACTGGGCTGATTAACGGCCAGATGACCAACGCGGCGATGAGCGTCGTGCCGACAGAGCGTGCTGGCATGGCTTCCGGCATCAACGGCTTGTGTTTGCGGCTGGATTTCGCGGGAGTGCAGGCCGAATGCGAGCCCAGCGAGGCTCGCGCTTGTACTTTCGAACTGGTGGGCAATCGGGAGTAGGGCTGCGATGTGCCATCGAAGCGTGGCTGTATGGGCGGTCCGACCTGCCTGTACATTTCTTCGGCGACTTGGACTTCTCTGGCCTTCAGATCCTTGCCAGCCTTAGAGAGGGGTTTCCGGGCGCTCAGGCATGGCGACCTGGTTACAGCGCGCTCGCGGCGCTCCTCCAACAAGGAAAAGGGCATTCGCCAAGCGCTGCCGACAAAGATGGGCAGACAGAGCCACTACCCTGTGGGTGCTCATACAGCGACGGCGTCTTATTACCTCTGTTGCTGAAGACAGGGAGATTCATTGATCAGGAGGCATGGCGGCTGTGTATTGAATAGATGCCGTTGAGATCCAGCTCAATGAGCTCGGGGAACTCATAGGCTTGCTTGAACCCGCAAGCCGACTTGCGATGTTGGAAGTATTCGGCCTTAAGAATTGATACCTCTTTGCATCAGCGATAGCGCTCGCCGGTAGGTGGGGCGCAACCGGTAGACCTGAGCCGGTCGGTGCGCGGCACCCGTCTGCAGTTCTCCTTCGATGGGCTCGAGCATGCCCAGCTCGTCGATTTTCCGCCTGAAGCTCACCTTGTTGATAGGCTCGCCCAGCACGGCCTCGTAAACGGACTGCAACTGCGGCAGGGTCATGCGCTCACCACATAGATAGACCGGCAGAGATGAGTACTGGCTCTTCGAACGAACGCGTGCCACCGCCGTATCGACAATGCTCTTATGGTCAAACGGCATCTTTGGCAGGTTGCTTACGGGAGCCAGCAACAAGTTTTCCTTCCCTACCGTAAGCAAATCCAGTGGAACCAACGCGTAGTACACGATCGAGACGGACCATCCTCTTGGATCACGCTCTGCGCCCGAATAGGTAGCAAGTTGCTCGAGATAGGGGCTGGTGACGCCCATTTTGTCTTGCAGCACTCTAGCGGCTGCATCCCAGGCCGTCCGGTCTTCCTGCGCATGGATGTAACCGCCCGGCAAAGCTGAAGAACCGGCAAACGGCTCGTTCTTACGCTTCAGGAGAGCCACGTGCAGTGCCTGATCCTTGAGCGTCAGAAGTACCACGTCAACAGTGCAGATGACAGGTGGAAACTCTGGTACGGCGGGCTTATGAGGCATAGGCGCTATGAGGCTGGAGTTCGTTCAACTCGGAAACAAAGTAGCTTAGCAAGTGAAAAGAGGCTTTGTCTCGGCTTTCCCACAAAAAATCCCTACTTAGTTTCGCCGTGAATCTAAGTGGTGTACAGTGGAGTCACTGATCCAGCGGAGGCCAAAGTGAAAAGCAACATCCAACTTCTGATCATCGATCCGCAGAACGACTTCTGCGATCTGCCCGAGTCGTGGCAGCCCACCAACCCGGTGACTGGACAGCGCACGCCACCCGCGTTGCCCGTCGCGGGGGCGCATGCCGATATGCAGCGGCTGGCCTCGCTGGTGCGAGCTGGGCAGTCCGGCTTGTCGAACATCATTGTGACGCTCGATTCCCACCACAGGATCGACATCGCCCACCCGCCCTTCTGGGCCCAGGCGGATGGCTCGGCAGTCTTGCCTTTCACCACGATCTCTGCCCGGCAGGTGCGCGATGGCCTATACAGGCCGAAGGACGCCGACGCATTGCCCAGGGTGCTGGCCTACCTGGATGAACTGGAGGCGCGTGCCCGCTATACCCTGATGGTCTGGCCCATCCACTGCGAGATCGGCACGTGGGGCAACAACGTGCATGCCGATGTGCAGTCGGCCTGCAATGCCTGGGAAGAGGCACGCCTGCGGCCTGTGCAGCAGGTGCTCAAGGGCGCCAACCCCTGGACCGAGCACTACAGCGCCATGCAGGCTGAGGTGCCCGATGCGGCCGACCCGGATACGCAACTCAATCAGGCCTTGATCGACGAGCTCGACCGCGCGGACGTGCTCCTGATCGCGGGCGAGGCCAGCAGCCACTGCGTCAAGGCCACCACCGAGCACATCGTGGACAACCTGCCTGGCGGGCGCCTGGGCCGCGTCATCCTGCTGACCGATTGCATGAGCCCGGTCGGTGGTTTCGAAGCGCAGGCGGACGCCTTCCTGGCCGACATGCGCGGCCGAGGTGTGCGGTTGTCCACCAGCGCCGATGTGCTGCCCCTGCTCAAGGCCAATGCCTGAAGTCACCAAGGAATCGTCATGCAAGCCGTCATCACCAGCCTGCTGGAAACCGATCTCTACAAATTCACGATGTGGCAGACCATGCTGCACCGGCACCCTGAGACGCAGGCCGAGTACACCTTCGTGTGCCGCAATGAAAGTGCTTACCCGCTGGCCGAACTGGCGGGCGATGTCAGCCGTGAACTGGACAGGTTGTGCGAGCTGACCTTCAAGGCTGACGAATTGGCCTATCTGGGTGCCCTGCGCTTCATCAAGTCAGACTTCGTCGATTTCCTGCGCATCTTCCGGTTCCAGCGGGATTTCATCGAGGTCAGGACCAACGGCCCCACGCTGGAGGTCATTGCGCGTGGCCCGCAGGTCCATGTCATGGGCTTCGAGATTTACGTGCTGGCCATCGTCAACGAGCTGTACTTCCGCCGATTCGATGCCGCACCGGCTTTGGTGGAGGGCCGCAAGCGCCTGGATGACAAGATCGCGCTGCTGCGCAGCTTCGAGCGCGAGGCGCAGCGTGCGCACCCCTTCGAATTCTTCGATTTTGGCGTGCGCCGGCGCTTTAGTGGTGCATGGCAGCGCGAAGTGGTCACGATCCTGAAGGCGCGGGTTCCCCAGTTCTTCAAGGGCACCTCGAATGTGCTGCTGGCCAAGGACCTGGGCCTCGTGCCCATCGGTACCATGGCTCACGAGTACCTGCAGACCTACCAGGCCCTGGATGTCCGCCTGCGTGATTTCCAGCGGGCCGCGCTGGAGGACTGGGTGCAGGAGTACCGGGGCGATTTGGGTACGGCCTTGACCGACGTCGTCGGCATGGACGCCTTCCTGGCTGATTTCGACCTGTACTTCGCCAAGCTGTTCGATGGCCTGCGCCATGATTCGGGCGACCCTGTCGAGTGGGGCGAGAAGGCGTTGGCCCACTATGCCAAGCTGCGCATCGATGCGCGCACGAAGCGGCTGGTTTTCTCTGACGGGCTGGATGTGCCGACGGCGCTGTCGCTGTACCGGCATTTCGCCGACCGTACCCAGCTGGGCTTCGGCATCGGCACCAACCTGAGCAACGATGTGGGCATCAAGCCGCTCAACATCGTGATGAAGATCATCACGGCCAACGGCCAGCCTGTCGCGAAGCTTTCGGACACACCGGGCAAGACCCTGTGCCATGACGAGACGTTCCTCGCCTACCTCCGGCAGGTCTTCAAGGTCAGGAGCGCCTGATGATCAAGCTCACCGTGGCCCAGTTGAACTACACCGTGGGCGACATCGACGGCAATGTGGCGAAGATGGTCGACGCTGCCCGGCAGGCCTGGGCGGATGGCTCCGAGATGGTCGTGTTCTCCGAGCTGGCGCTCACGGGCTACTACCCTGGCGATCTGCTGGACGATCCCGCCTTTTTGCAGAGGGTGGCTGCTGGCATGGAATCCCTGCGCCAGGCCTC
>CALAKR010000333.1 GCA_937923225.1 uncultured Aquabacterium sp.
ATGCACCGAGACCACTTCGCGGCAACCGACGGCACCCTGGCCGACGCTGTCCACGCCCCGTTCCAGCCCGCCGTGCTGCGCGTGGACAAGTTCACCGTGCCCGCCGAGGCATTGCGCCCCTTCCTCAACCGCATGAAGCGCACGCAACGCACCCTGCGCACGCTGGACGGCTGCCTGCGCGCCATGGTGCTCACGCAGACGGGCGGCGCCAGCGGCTTCAACGTGGTCTCGCTGGTGGAGTGGGCCGATGCCGCCGCGCTGGACGCCGCCCAGGCCTTCATGCGCCAACGCTTCGCCGAGATCGGCTTCGATCCGGCCCATTTCGCGCGCGAGCTGGGCGTGCAGGCCGACCAGGGCTTCTACGCGCCAGCCTGATCACACTCCGCCACGCGGGCCACGGGATCCGCGCAGGCGCTCGCGATGCGCCTCTTCCTGCCAGGCACGGCCTGCGGGGGCGATCAGATCTGGCAAGGCCAGCAGGCCCACCAGGCGCATCGATTCGGTGTCGGTCACCACGGGCAGCCGGCTCACGTTGAGCGAGGACAGGCGCCCGGCAGCGCTCCTGGCTGTCTCGGAAGGCAGCAGCACCAGCCCGGGCTCCAGCGGCGGCAGCAAATCGGCGCAGCACTGGCCATCCAGGCTCACGCCCTCGAAATCGCCGCGGTCCAGCATGCCCAGCAGGCGCCCTTCGCGCACCACCGGGTAGGCGCGGTGGCGCTGCCCCTGGCCGAAGTGGCTGGCCCAGGCTTCCCTGACCGGCACATCGGCACCCAGCGTGACCAGTTGGGTGCTCATCAACTCGTCCACATGCTGGCGCTCCAGCGGGTCCACCCCGTATTCACGCCACACATGCAGCCCGCGGCGCGCGATCTTCTCCGTCATGATCGAACGGCGCAGCACCAGCGTCGTGAAGCCATAGGCCACCGTCACCGTGAGCAGCAGCGGCAGCAGGGCCGCCGTGTCATGCGTCAGGCCCAGCGCGAACACGATGGCGGTGAGCGGCGCACCCAGCAGGCTGGCCAGCACGCCGGCCATGCACACCAGCGCCCACAGCGAGGGCGAGCCGCCCGGCAGCCAGGGCGCCACCACCAGCCCCAGGCCGGCACCCAGCATCAGCACCGGCGCCAGCACGCCGCCCGAGGTGCCCGAGCCCAGCGCCACCAGCCAGATCACCGCCTTCACGGCCAGCAGCGCCAGCGCGGCCTCCAGCACCAGGCGGTGGTTCAGCAGGTCGCCGATCACGTCGTAGCCCACGCCCAGCGCGCGCGGCTGCAGCCAGCCCCCCACGCCCACCACCAGCCCACCCAGGGCCGGCCACCACATCCAGTGCAGCGGCAGCTTCGAGAAGCCATCCTCGATGCGGTACAGCGCCAAGGTCAGCACACTGGCCAGCACGCCGCACAGCAGCCCAGCCAGCACGCACGATCCCAGCGCCATCGTGCCGGGCACAGGTGTCTGCAGCGGGAACAGCGGCCCGGCGCCAAACACCCAGGGTCGCAGGAAACCGGCCACCGCGCAGGCCAGGGCCACCGGCAGCAGGCTGCGGGGCCGCAGCTCGAACAGCAGCAGTTCCACCGCCAGCAGCACCGCCGCCACCGGCGTGCCGAAGATGGCCGTCATGCCGGCGCAGGCGCCTGCCACCAGCAACGTCTTGCGCTCGGCCGCCGTGAGGTGCAGATACTGCGCGATCAGCGAGCCCACCGAGCCGCCCGTCATGATGATGGGCCCCTCGGCGCCGAAAGGCCCGCCGCTACCGATCACCACGCCCGATGACAGCGGCTTGAGCACCGCCACCTTGGGCGACATCGCACTGCGTCCGAACAGGATGGCTTCCATCGCCTCGGGGATGCCATGGCCACGGATGCGCTCGCTGCCATAGCGCGCCATCAGGCCCACGATCAGGCCGCCCAGCGCCGGCACCAGCACCACCCAGGCGCCCAGCGTGTGCTGCGCGGGCGAGCGGTCGGCCAGTGACAGCGTGCCGAAGAAAAACAGGTTGGTGAACAGCCGGATCAGGTTGACCAGCAGCACCGCCGCGCCGGTGCTGCACACGCCGATCAGCAAGGCCACGCCCGCCACCATCAGCAGGCGGCAGTCCACGCCGTAATCACGCTTGTGAGGGCGCTTGCGAGGCTGCCTGACGTGGGCTGTGCTCATGCACGCTCCTGATCGTTGAATGAGGTGATGCGGGCCACGCGGAAAGTGCCCTGCAGCGACTGCAGCTCGGCCTCGTGCAGGGCCGCGAGCTTTTCCAGATGGCGCCGCCCCTTGGGCAGCAGGTGGATCTCGACAACCCGCCCATCGGCCTGGCTGCGCTGCCGTGAGAGCAACCCCAGCGCCTCGCAGCGCGACACCAGCGACACGGCAGCGTTGTGCCGCATCTGCAGGCGCTCGGCCAGCTCGCCCACGGTGGCCCAGTCTCGCCCCGGAAAGCCCTGCACGTGCAGCAGCACCAGGTACTGCTGCGGCGTGAGCCCCTCGCGGCGCGCCGCCCTCTCGCTGAAATGCAGGAAGCGCCGCAACTGGTGCCGGAACTCCGACAGGGCTTCGTAGTGGGATTTGTCCAGGGCGCTGGGCATGGCGGCGCGAGCGAAAAAACGGAAGGGCAAAAATGTATCACGCCGTGACACAAATCAAATGTCCCTGCCTTTGCCCTCCCTACCTTCTTTGGGGGATGGACACCGCCCGGGCACGCGCGGAAGATGGCTGGCCATGTACCCCGGCGAACGTTTCAACAGCATCACCCACCTGGCCGGCGCCCTGCTGGCGGTGGCGGGTTCGGCCGCGCTGGTGGCGCAGGCCATCCCCACCGGCGATGCCTGGAAGATCGTCGGCGTGAGCGTGTTCGGCCTGAGCATGGTGCTGTTGTACGCGGCCTCCACCCTGTACCACAGCCTGCGCGGGCCGGCCAAGCAGATCTGGGCCAAGGTGGACCACTGCGC
>CALAKR010000334.1 GCA_937923225.1 uncultured Aquabacterium sp.
AGAGAAGGCGAAGAGGGGATCGAGCATCCAGCGGATCAGGCGCCGGCGGTCGATCTCGATGTCGGCCGTGAGCGTGTGGCCGGGCCGCAGCGCGATGTCGGTGTCGTAGGCGCGCACGGTGGGCTGCTCGAGCGCCACCCGCACCATGAAGACGGCGCGGCGGTCCTGCCCGCCTTGCTGCGTGCTGGCGCTGTTGCCCTGCACGGCGCTGGTCACGTCGGTCTGCGAGATGGCGCGCACGGTGCCGCGGTACTGGCCGAAGCGCTGGTACGGAAAGGCGTCATAGCTGATGCGCACGCCCTGGCCGGTCTTGATGAAACCCATGGCGGTGCTGGGCACGTAGAGCACGGCTTCCAGCTTGGCGCTGGCCGGCACCACCGAGGCCAGCATGCTGCCGGCGGTCACGCTCTGGCCGGGGGTGGCCATCAGGCCCGAGACGATGCCGTCCACCGGGGCCTTGAGCAGGGTGATGCGGGCGCCGCGGCGCTGCACGGCCTCCTGCTGCAGGTTGAGCAGGTCACGGTCCAGCGTGGCGCGGTCCAGGCGGTGCTGGGCGCCGATGCGCTTGCGCTCATCCTGTGCCTGGGCCAGTTCGGCCTCGGTGGCGCTGCGCTGGCGCTTGAGCGTCTGCAGGCGGCCGGTCTGGTCCAGCAGGGTCTGGCGCTGCTGCTCGTACTGCAGCTCGGAGATGATGCGGTCGGCCAGCAGGGGTTTGAGCTGTTCCAGCAGCTTGGTGGAGGAGGCGATCTGCTGCTCCTGCAGGCGGATCTCTTCGCTGCCGGTGATCAGGTCGCGGCGGGCCTGGGCGATGCGCTGGTCCAGCGAGGCGAGGGACGCAGTGTGTGCCTGGGCCTGGGCCTCAGTCTGCGCGGTGACCTGCTCGCGCTGGCTCTGCAGGTTCTGCTCAAGCAGGGCCTGGGTGCTGCCAGCATCGGTGTAGCGCTCGCTGCCGATCTCGGCGATCACGTCGCCCGCCTTGACGGAGTCGCCCTCGGCGACCAGCACGCGCTTGATGGTGCCGGCCTCGGGCGGCACGACCATGGCCACGCCTTCGCGCGCCTGCACCACGCCTTGCACGCGCTCCTTCTTGGTGTACGAGCCGAACAGCAGCACGCCCAGCACCAGCACGGCCAGCAGCACGAAGAAGGCCGTCAGGCGGCCGGCGCCCACGGGGCGGATGTCGACCGAGGCGCCCGAGGCCGTGTCCGAGCGTGCGGCCAGCACCTCCTGGCGGAACAGCGATTGAGGATCGTCAGTGCTCATGGGGTGAAGGTGTTCAAAGGGCGCCCGGCGCTCAAGGTGTGTCGTCCATCAGCGGGACGAAGGGGGCCACGTGGGCCGCGTCCAGCTGATCGAGCAGCGCCAGGATGTTGACCTGGGCGGCCAGGCCGTTGATGCGCGCGGTGACCAGGCTCTGGCGCGCGGTGTAGATCTGCTGCTGGGCGTTGAGCAGGTCGAGGTTGGTGCGCATGCCCGCCACGAAAGCCTTGCGCACGGCCTCGAAGGTGGCGCTGGCGCTGCGTTCGACCTCCTGCTGCACGGCGATCACCGCATGGGCCTGGGCCAGGGTCTGGTAGGCGTCGCGCAGGCTGGCGTCCACCTGGGCCTGGGCCTCATCCTGGCGGGCCTGGGCCTGCGTAAGCAGGGCGGCGGCTTCGCGCACACGCCCGCCCTGCTGGCCGCCGGTGAACAGCGGCCAATTCAGTTGCAGGCCCACGGTGCGCGAGGACACGTTCTGCTCGTCGCTCAGGCCGTTGAACTGCTGCACCTGCCGGTTGTGCTGCAAGGTGGCCACGGCGTCCAGCGTGGGTTGCCAGCGCTCGGCCTGACGGGCCTGGGCGATGTTGGCGGCGGCGCGGGCCTGGGCGTCGCTTTCCTGGCGCTGGGGGTTGCGGCTGGCGGCCTGGCTCAGGGCGTCGGCCAGGGGCGGCACCACCTCGGGCAGCGCAGTGCCCAGCGGGCGCAGGCCGGTGGGCGGCAGGGCGGGCTGGCCCGTCAGCCGCTCGATCACCAGGCGCTGGGAGGCCAGCCGGGTGCTCAAGTCTTGCACCTGCGCACGGCTCTGGTCGACGCGGGTGCGCGTTTCCAGCACATCCAGGATGGTGCCGGCGCCGGCGTTCAGGCGCCGCTCGTTGATGCCGAGCTGTTCTTCCAGCAGGCTTTGCTGTGCCTGGGTGAGGCGGCGCTGCTCGGCAGCCTCGACGGCGTTGAGGTAGGCCAGGCTCAGGTCCTGGGCCACCGTGGTCTGGCTCAGGCGGGCCTGCCACTGGGCCTGTTCGGCCTGCTGGGCCTGGGCGCGGGCGCTGGCACGGTCGGCGGCGCGCCACAGGGGCAGGGTGGCCGTGAGCGTAGCGGTGCGGGTGGGGGTGCTCACGTTCACATCGTTGACGCTCTGGTGGGTGCGCAGCGCGGAGGCGGTGGCATCCACCCGGGGCATCCAGGCGGTGGCGCGGGCCTGGTCGCTCAAGGCCTGGGCGGCCTGGGCGCCGGCCTGGGCAGCACGGTTGCCGGCGGCCTGCTGGGCCAGGGTGAGCAGCTCAGGCCAGGCGCTGGGCGGGTTGGCGCGCAAGGCGGGCGTGGCGCGTGTGGCGGACAAGGTGGTGGCCCAACGCCAGGGGCCGACTGCCTTGTCGATGCCTTCGGAGCCTTCAGCGCTGGGGGCACCAGCCTGCGCGGCCACGGCCAGCATCAAGCCCCCGGCGCCCACGGCGAGGGAGCAGCGCCCCACAGGCGAAGGGCGCAGGGTCTGGAAGAGGGCAATGCGCCGGAACCAGGTCACAGGTGTCGGGAAAGCGCAAAACAAAGGCCGCTTGCGCGGCCCTTGGGCGCGGCGGGGAGGCCGCCGCGAGAGTTTGCGAGATACGCCGAAGGCGGATCAGTTGGCGTCGCCGCCGCCGGAGCCACCGCCGCAGGTCGTGCAGACGCTGGTGGACTTCTTGCCGGTCAGGACCAGCTTGAACAGGCCGCCGAAGAAGCCCAGCACCAGGGGGATGGGGGCGCAGGGGTTGGTCAGGTTGACGGTACCGCCGCTGACCGCGGAAATTTCAGAAGATGACAGTTGACGCATGGGGTGGCTCTCCGGATTGTGTTGCCGTCACAAAATCACGGAATCGGCAACATTGTTTAACAGGATTGGGCATTTTTGCACCATTTCGAGTCAATGCCGTATCCCATGGACGAGGGGCTTGCCCACGCAGTTCTGCTCAGGCCAGGTTCAGGAAGCGATCGTCAGGCTCACCGACAGCTTGTGCATCAGTGCCGGCATGGGCGAAGGAGGCAGCGCCTCGGTGAACACGCGCTTCATCTGGCGCAGGTGGCCCCACTGCAGGGGGTGGGGCTGGCCGAACTTGCTGGCATCGACCACCAGCCAGGGCTCGGTGACCTGTTCCAGGATGGCGTTGACCACGTCCAGCTCGCGCCCGTCGCGGTCCAGCAAATGGCCCTCGGCGTCGATGCCCAGCGACGAGATGATGGCGATGTCCGCCTTCTTGCCCTTGAGGCAGGCCACGGTGTCGGTGCCCTCCAGCGCGCTGTCGCGGGAGCGCATGCGGCCCGTGGGCACCTCGACCGTGCAATCGGGGTGGTTGGCCAGGGCTTGCGCCACGTGCAGGCTGTGGGTGATCACGTGCAGGCCCTTCTTGGTGCTCAGGGCCTGGGCCACGGCCTCGACCGTGGTGCCGATGCCGAGCATCAAACGGGCGCCATCCGGCACGGCGGCGGCCACGGAGCGGGCAATGCGGGCCTTGGCGTCGGCCTTGAGCGCCTGGCGTTCGCGCCAGGCCACGGCGGGCGTGGCGCCAGGTTTGGCCGGCGGCGGCAGGCTCACACCGCCGTTGAAACGGTCGAGCAGGCCGGCTTCGGTCAGGCGCTGGATGTCGCGGCGCACCGTCTGCATGGTCACGTCCAGCCGCTGGGCCAGCCGTTCGACGGACACGGCGCCACGGGCGCGTACTTCATCGAGCAGGTTCTGCTGGCGCGGGTTGGGGGCCCAGGCCTCGCTGCGGGGCGACGGCATCGGTGGTCTCCTAGCGATGTTGTTGTGGTGGCATGGCATCCCGGCCAAGCCTTTTCCTCAAGCCTAAAGCAAAACGGGCGTGCCTGGCAGCCGATACCATGTTCACATGAGTTCATCCGACCAAGCCGCCACGCCCGTTGAACCGGGTCCGCAGGACACCTCCGCCGACGTGTCCTGCGGCGTGCTGGTGGTCGGCGGGGGCATCAATGGGGCCGGCATCGCGCGGGACCTGGCCGGGCGCGGCTGGTCGGTGGTGCTGTGCGAGCAGCATGACCTGGCCCAGCACACCTCGTCGGCCTCGACCAAGCTGATCCATGGCGGCCTGCGCTACCTGGAGCACGGCCAGCTGGGCCTGGTGCGCAAGGCCTTGCAGGAGCGCGAGGGCCTGCTGCGTGGCGCGCCCCACATCATGGCGCCGCTGCGCT
>CALAKR010000335.1 GCA_937923225.1 uncultured Aquabacterium sp.
TGCCCTGCCAGGCCACCGAACAAGGCATCGGCCGAGCCGCTGAAGCTCACGCGCACACGGGTACCCACCGCCTCGCCGGCTTCGCCCACGATCAGCAGGCGCAGGCCGCCCAGGGCCAGGTCCTGCGTCAGGTTGAAGCCCGAGACTTCAGTGCTCTGCGTGGCCGCCACGTTCCAGTACTGCGCGGCCGACAGCATCACATCGACCGTGCCGGGCGTGAGTTGCGTGTCCACCGACACCAGGTGCGAATGGCCCTGCTCGACGCTGGCCGTGCCCACCGCTTCGGGTTGGCCCGCCACGCTGTCGGCCAGCAGCACCTGCCCTGGGCCGGACAGATCCTGCAAGGCGCCCAGCACGCCCGTGCCCGCACTCTGCCCACCAACCTGGCCGGACTGGTCGAGGAAATCGACACCATAGCCCGGCGACAGCAGGGACCAGCTGGCGGCCTGCGCCGGCGCCTGGGCGGCCAGGGCCAGCCCCAGGGCCAAGGCCACGGTGCGCAAGGCGGGGGCCCTCATCAGGGCCCGGGTTGCCATCTTCATCATCTTGGGTACTCCTATGACCTGGTTCAGCCTGAGCCTGCTCAGGGCAGACGGGTGATGCGGTTGCGCGCACCCGGGGCCACGCCGGCCGGGTTGGCACGCAGGTAGGCCTCGAAGGCATCTGTGTCGACCGCGCCGCCCAGGCGGCTGGTGCCATTGCGCAGGGCGTAGAACTGATCACCGCCGTCAGCCAGGAAGCTGTTGACGGTGACGCGGTAGCTGGCAGCCGGGTCCACCACCACACCGTTGATGCGCAGGCTGGCGGCATCCACCTTGGCGCAGGCCGGGCCACTGGCGCTGTAGGTGTAGCGCAGGCTGTCGGACACCTGCAGGATGCGGTTGAAGGGCTGGCCGGCCACCGGCGCATCGGCCGGATAGCCTTGCGCGCAGCCGGTGAACTGCTGCTCCAGCACCAGCTTGAGGTCGGCGCCGGTCAGGGTCAGCGTCACCATGGCATTGCCGAAGGGCTGCACGGTGAAAGCCTCGCCGTAAGTGACCTGGCCATCGCTCTTGCCGGGGGCGCTGTAGGGCATGTCGGCGCGGATGCCGCCCGGGTTCATCAGCGCGACCACGGCATCGCCGAAGCCGGGATCATCGGTGGCATCGAGTTGCGCATCGGCGATCACATCGCCCAGGCTGGATTCGCCAGCGGCGGTGGGGTCACGCGTGAGTGAAGCCGTGATGCGGCCGATCACGCGGCTGGCGGGCGCCAGGGCCTCGGCCTTGTAGTGGTCGACCACGGCCTTGAGCGATTCGGCCTCGGCCACGGCGCTGCTGTTGGGAATGCTGATGTTGCTGGCGGCCACGCTGCGCACGTCGTGCGTGCGGGTGTCGAGCAGCAGGTCGATGTCGGTGACCATGCGGCCGTACTGGCCGGCCGAGGTCACGCGCACGGGCGTGTTGGCCTTGTTGGGCAGTTCGCAGTTGTAGGCCTGGTGCGTGTGGCCGCTGACGACCAGATCCACCGCCGGATCCAGGCGCTTGACGATGTCCACGATGGCGCCGGACACGCCGGTGCAGCCGTTGGCACCGCCCGACACGATCGCGCCGCCTTCATGCACCAGCACCACCACCGCCTCGATGCCCTGGGCCTTGAGTTGGGGGATCAGTGCGTTGACGGTGTCGGCCTCGTCCTTGAAGCTCAGGCCGGCCACACCGGCCGGCGATACGATGGTAGGCGTGGCTTCCAGCGTCATGCCGATGAAGGCCACCTTGTGGCCCATGAAATCCTTGATGCCCACGCCGGGCAGCACGGTCTGGCCCGTGGCCGTGTCCTGCACGTTGGCCGCCAGGAAACCGAAGTCGGCACCCTTGAACTGGCCTTCGGCATTGAGGTCGGCCGGCAGTCCCTTGCCGGAGTAGATGTCGGTGGGATGGTTGCCACCGTGCTGCATGCGCAGGATCTCGGCCTTGCCTTCGTCGAACTCGTGGTTGCCCACGGCGTTGAAGTCGATGCCGATGCGGTTCATGGCCTCGATGGTGGGCTCGTCGTGAAACAGGGCCGAGACCAGCGGGCTGGCGCCGATCATGTCACCGGCCGACACCACCGCGTGCAGCGGGTTGGCGGCCTTGAGCTCGGCCACCTTGGTGGCGAAACGCGCCACGCCGGGGTTGCTGCCCGAGGCTTCCACGGAGCCGTGGAAATCGTTGAAGCCGATCAGCTTGACCTTGAGCGTGCTGCCCACGCCGGAGGCCTGCGCGGCGCTCAAGAGCTTCACGCGTTCGACCGCCGAGAGCTTGCCGGCCTTCTGCAGATCGAAGGACACGCGCGACACATGCGACACGAAGGCTGCCTGATTGGCCCAGGGCTGCTCGTCGGCGAAGGCATCGTCGAGCGTGGCGCAATCGGCACCCACCACGCGGTTGCCCAGGCCGGTGTCGTACGCGCCGAAGGTGACGCGGCTGTGGGCCGCATCGATGGTGCAGGCCGGTGTGGCGGCATGGGCGGATTGCCAGCCCAGCGCACCGATGAGGGCGCAGGTCAGGGCCAGGGCGGCGGGGTGGTATTTCTTGTCGATCATGGTCGGCTCCCCTTCAGCGCGCCAGACGGCGGCGCACCATGAAGCCCAGCAGGCCCAGGCCGGCGATCACCATCGCCGCGGCATCTGGTTCAGGCTCGGACACGGTTGGGGCGGTCGCAGCCTCGTTGCTGGACAAGGCGATGGCGCCCGCGCTCAAAGCGTTGGCATTGAAGGCAGCCGCCGTGGTGACCAGGGCGAGGAGAGCGCGCTTGAACGTGGACATGGATACTCCGTGATGTGCAGCCCGCGGTGGTGGGCCGTTGTGGAGTCCATGCTAGGGAGCGTGTTTGAAGCAGCCATGACGTGGCATGAGCCGTTTGCATGGGCCAATGCACATTCCGCGACAGGGTATGCGCCCGTCACGATCGCGTCATCGACAGACCGTCGCCCAGCACTCAGGCGCCAGGGTTACGCACCCCTGACGCCACATGGCCTGCCGGCACGTGCGGCGCGGCATTCTCGACATGGCCGGTCTGGTCGTCGAAGAAGAAGTCGGGCTCGAACTCGCGCAGGAAGGCACCCTTGGGCAAACCGCCCAGGAACATGGCCTCGTCGACGTCGATGTGCCAATCCATCAGGGTGCGGATGGCGCGCTCGTGCGCCGGGGCGCTGCGGGCGGTGACGAGCGCGGTGCGCAGGCGCATGGGCGATGGGCCCTGGCCCTCACCGGGTGCCGCGTCGTCGGGCTTGGTGCTGGCCTGTTCGAGCGCGCGCAGGGCGTGCAGGGCCAGCAGCAAAGGCTTGAAGGGGCCGGCGGGCAAAGGCTTGCTGGCTTGTTCGACCTCGTGGCGCTGGAAGGCGTCGAGCCCACCGCTCTGGAAGATCTGTTCGGCCTCGTCGGAGAACAACACGGCGTCGCCATCGAAGGCGATGCGCACTTCGTTGGGGTGTGCTTCACCGCCGCGGGCGGCGTGGGGCAGCACGCGGGCGGCGGGCACGCCAGCGGCCAGGGCCGAGCGCACATCGGCATCGTTGGCCGACAGGAACAGGTGGGCGCCAAGCGGCCGCAGGTACTGCCAGGGCGAGCGGCCACGCGTGAACACGCCGCGCTCGATGGGCAGGCCGTAGTGCTGCGCAGAGCGAAACACGCGCAGGCCGGAGGCCGGATCGTTGCGCGAGAGGATGACGACCTCGACACGCGGGGCGCCGGGCGCGTTGAAGGCCAGCAGCTTGCGCACGAGCTGGAAGGCAACGCCAGGGCGGGCGGGCGCATCCAGGCGATCGAGCTGGAGCTGCATGTAGGCGCGGTCGTCCGCGGCTTCGAACAGCTTGTTCTCCTCTTCGAAATCAAAGAGGGCTCTTGACGAGATGGCGACGACCAGTTGGCCTTCTAGCGATGCGGGCATGGGTGGGAGTTTAGTGCGCCAACCGCGCAGAACTCGACCAGCTACTGCACAAACCCGATCGAAGCCCTCTTCGACACCCCCACCGGCAGATCCCGAACCTCCACCGCATCCCGCCCATCCAGCTTGGCATTGCCGAACGCCGTCATCAACGCACGCCGCATCTCGCGCGGGGCCATCGCCGACATCGCCTCCAGCACAGACTCACCCAACTCGGGCACAAACCGCTGCCCCCAGGCATGGTCGGCCCGGATGCTCCGATACAGCTTGCCCGCGATCTTGCGCGACGCCTCTGCATCCGGCATCTCGATCTCGAACACATTCACCCGGTTGAGGATCGGATCCGGGATGCTGCGCGCGTCATTGGCCGTGGCCACCCAGATCACCTGGCTGGCGTCGATGGGCACCTCCGCAAACTCATCGGTGAAGCTGTGCGCCGTGTCGTGCTCCAAAAGGCCATAGAGCGAACCCAGCGGGTCATACGCATGCTCGCCACCCGCCTTGTCGATCTCATCGACCACCATCACCGGGTTGGCGTACTGCCCATCGACCAAGGTCTCGAACACCTTGCCCGGCCGCGCCCCCTTCCACTGGCTCGAAGCGCCTGAGAGCACCCAGCCCGCCGTCAGCGAACTCATCGACACGAAGCCCATGCCCGTGCCCAGGAGTTGCGCCATCTCGCGCGCAAAGTGCGTCTTGCCCACGCCCGGCGGGCCCAGCAGCAGCATGGGCGTGATCTCCAACGCATCGTGGCTGTCGGTGCACAGGGCCAGTTGGCGCCGCAGGTCATCGAGCACCTCATGGAAGTTGGGCAGGTCGTCGTAGAGGTGCTCCATTGCGGGCAGCCCCGAGGGCTTGACCTGGAAGCGGTCCGGCCCCTTCTCGAGCATGCGCTCGTAGGTGGCCCGCAGGCTCTCGTGATCCCGCGAGGGCAGCTTGCCCAGGCGCCGTTCGACCTCGTCGAGCCGGTACACATGCCGCATGTGGGCAATCGGGATCCGCGTGCGGCTGCCGGGCTCGGGCACCGGCACCAGTTCGCCATGGCCTTGGGTGTTGCTGCGCGCTGTCATCCACTCACCTCCACCCGGGTCGGAGACGTCATGCCCGGGACATGATCACCACATCATTGCAGCAAAGGATAGCGGGCTGGAACCCATGAACAAGGGGGACAAGCCGGTGGGCAAATTCGCCCCACAAACGCCCTCATCCGGCGCACAATGGTCGGCTGGCATGCGGACCTGTGGCCACGCTGACCGGAACGACGATCAAACACCCTAGCGAAACGGCGACAATCCAGGGCAAGAACTCACCCGGAGGCCCATCGCCATGACCGCCCGCGCTGCTCACGGGGCCCTCGCCCCCGACGCCGGCCTGCCCAGGCTGTCCGCCTGGCATCGCCGCCTGATCGCCCTGCTGGGCTGGATCGGCGCGGCCACCTTCCTGACCCTGCTGGTGTGGTCCGCCCACCCCTGGTTCATCAGCCAGGCCTCGCACCCCGATGTGAGCTTCGCGCAAGAGCGCTTCCGCCAGATGCCCACGCCCTCCCACCCCGGCAGCGACTGGCTGGACGTGACCCTGCCCGACACCTGGGCCGAACGTGGCCTGCCCGGCGGCGGCGTGGGCCGCTACGAGATCACCTTCCAGCTGGCGCGCCCGCCCAGCGCCCTGGGCGATGGCCCCTGGGCCGTGCGCTTCGACCGCATCAGCTTCCAGCACCGCATCTGGCTCAACGGCCAACTGATCCATGCCGAGACCGTGGGCGCCGCCGGGCCCACCGGCCGCCCGCTGGCCTACATGATGCAGATCCCGCGCGAGCTGCTGCGCGAAGGCCCGAACCGCCTGGCCGTGGAGGTACACCATGGCAGCATGGGCGGCCTGTCCACCCCCATCATCGGGCTGGCCGCCGATGTGGCGCCAGGCTTCAACGCGCAAAGCTTCCTGACGGAAGACCTGCCCCTGGCCGTGAACGTGGTGGCCGCGGCCTTCGCCGCCTTCCTCACGCTGATCTGGCTGCGCCGCCGGCAGGAGGTGGGCATGGGCATGCTGGGGCTGCTGGCCATGGTGGTCTCCATCCGCAACAGCGCGTACTACGTGGTCAACGGCCCGACGATACCGCCGCAGCTCAGCGCCTGGATGTACTTCAGCGCGCAGACCACAGCCACCGTGCTGCTGGGCGCCTTCGCCATGGCCATTGCCGACAAGGACTGGCCCTGGTTCCGCAAGGTGCTGTGGGGCACGCTGATCGGCGCGCCGCTGCTGGGCGCCATCGCCGCTTCGCATGGCGTACTGCCGCAGGTGCGGGCCATCGTCTACCCGGCGATGCTGCTTTTGATGCTGCCCACCTTGACGCTGCTGCTGCGTGTGCCGGCCAAGTTCGGCGGCTGGTCCGGGCGGGGCATGGTGCTGGGCATCGCGATCTCGCTGGTGGCCGGCGTGCACGATTACCTGCGCCTGCAGGGCATGGTGTCGGTGATGCACACCTACTGGATGTCGCTGGCCACGCCCATCACGCTGGCCAGCTACGGCGTGGCGCTGATGAACCGCTTCATCGAGGCCGTGGGCGAGGTCGAGCAGCACAACGTGCAGCTCGAACGCAAGGTGGCCGAACGCACCGAGGATCTAGCCGCCGCCAACGCCGCCAAGGGCCAGTTCCTGGCCGCCGCCAGCCATGATCTGCGCCAGCCCGTGGCCGCCGTGGGCCTGCTGTCGGGCCTGCTGCGCGAACGCCTGAAGGACTCGCCCCTCAAGGACATGACCGACCGCCTGGCCGAGGCCGTGCGCGCGATGGAAAACCTGCTCAGCGGCCTGCTCGATCTGTCGCGCCTGGAAGCCAAGGCCATCCGCCCGCACTGGCAGGGCGTGGCCCTGGGCGACCTGCTGCGCCGCATCGCCACGCACGAAGAGCCCGCCGCCAAGGCCAAGGGCGTGCGCCTTAAGCTGCGCCCCACCCAAGCCGTCGCCGAGAGCGACCCGGTGCTGCTGGAGCAGATGGTGCGCAACCTGGTGGGCAATGCCGTGCGCTACACCCAGCGCGGCGGCGTGCTGGTGGGCGTGCGGCGGCGCGGGCCGCGCCTGTCCATCCAGGTGTGGGACACCGGTGGCGGCATCGCACCCGCCGATCAGCAGCGCATCTTCAAGGACTTCGTGCAACTGGCCAACCCTGAGCGCAACCAGGCCAAGGGCCTGGGGCTGGGCCTGTCCATCGTGCAGCGGGCGTCCCAACTGCTGGACCACCCCATCGGGCTGCGATCACGCGTGGGCCATGGCTCGTGCTTCTCCATCGACGTGCCGGCGCATCAGGGGCAGATAGCCATGGCCGCGCCCTCCGTGGTGCCCATCGCCGAACTCACGCACGATGCCCCGCCCGCACCGCCCCCGTCCACCGAGGCCGCGCGCCCCCTGCAGGACCGCCACATCGTGGTGCTGGACGACGATGCCAGCGTGCGCCAGGCCCTGACCGAACGCCTGCGCGCCTGGGGCGCCTATGTGAGCGCCGTGGATTCGGTGGAGGCACTGGACGAACTGCTGCAGCGCGTGATGTCCATCGACATGCTGGTCACCGACCACCGCCTGTGCGATGGCGACGGCTTCCAGGCGATCGGGCTGGCACGGGCCATTCACCCGCAGTTGGCAGCGATGGTGATCACCGGCGACACGGCCAGCGAGCAGTTGCAGACCTTGCTGAGCAGCGGCATCCCGGTGCTGCACAAGCCCTTCCAGGCCGATGCGCTGCTAGAGGTGATCGTGCTTCAGCTGGGGGTCACTTCACCCAGGTGTTCATCTGCATGATGGGCAGCATCACCGACATCACGATCAGCATCACCACCAGGCCCATGACCACGATCAGCAGGGGCTCGAGCACCGTGGCAATGGCAATGGCCTTGCGCTGGACCTCGCCGGAGAGCTGATTGGCCGCGCGCTGCAGCATCACGGGCAACTGACCCGTCTGCTCGCCCAGGCGGGCGAACATGGGCAGCAGGCCCGGGAAGCGCTTCTTGGCCGCCAGGGCCGAAGCCAGCGGCGCACCTTCGCGCACCTGCACCAGCGCATCGAGCGCATCGGCCCGCATGGCGCGGTTGGACAGCGTCTCGGCCGCGGCCT
>CALAKR010000336.1 GCA_937923225.1 uncultured Aquabacterium sp.
GCTACCGTGAGGCGCCCGTGAAAGCCTCCGCCCTGCCGGTCGCCGAACTGGTGGAAAGCGTACCCGATCGGCTTGCCACGGCTGAGCGCCACGCCCCCCACCCGCACGGGCAGTTCGGCGACAAGCGGCGTCGGGTTGCCCGAGGCGTTGTTGTAGTCAATGTCGAATTGCGTGGGAAACGGTGAACCGCCGGTGCTCTCGAGCACATACTGAAAGCCATTGGGCAAGGTCTCGATCACGTAATGATCCGGATGCGCCACCAGCATCGCCGCCTGGTCATTGGCGGCCACACGGGCGGCGAACCACTGCACGAAGCCCTCTGCGCTGCCCCGATCGCAGTGCACATCGGTCACGGACAGCGCGTAGCGCCCGAAGGACGCCCCCACCAGCAGGGCCTGCGTCGCACCAGCCAGTGCCAGTTCCGCGGCCAGAATCCGCCGCAGGCGATCGCTCCCGATCTGCTGCTTCAGCGCCAGCAGGTCCCGGCGCCACTGCGCCACGCCGTCGATCGGCATGGGCCAGCGCACAAGCATATCGTTCAACTCCGACCGCGGGGGCCGGGCGGCATGGGCCCGCAGTTTTCGCCAGACATGCACCAGGCGCCTGACCTCGTGCGAGAGCACTTCATCACGGACGATGGCTTTGCCGTCCATGAAGCACGTGATGGTGGCAGGCGTGGTCTGCATGGTGTTCGATGGTTGTGCTCTGGCAGCACCGGGCCCTGCGGCCATCAACACACCGGAGGCTTGGGCTGAGCGAATCAAGAGATCTCGGCGCGACATGGGCATGAGGGGTTGTCCTTTTTAAAGCTGCATTCACAGCGTCAACATCGGGAAAGCCCTGTCCCGCGCACGCACTAGCTCCGTGCAAGCACCACATGGCTCGGCATCTTCTGGTGCACAGTGCACCAAGTTATTTTGTGCACAAAAATTTATTGCAATATAAATTCAATATAAATCAACAACTTATAAGTAAACACAGACTGGCACGATTGTTGTTTGTATACAATTACAATCAACCCACCAGATTCCAGCCATGCGCCGTCGTTCCCTGCTTCTCGGCTCGCTTGCCGCCCCCCTCGCCGCCTCGTCCTTCTGGCCCTCGGCCCACGCCGCCACCGAGCCCTTGAAGATCGGCTTCATCTACCCCGGCCCCATCTCCAATGTCGGCTGGACCTTCCAGCACGAACTCGGCCGCAAGCTGATCGAGAAGGAGTTCGGCGCACGCATCCAAACCGTCTACGTCGAGAACGTGCCTGAATCGACCGACGCCGAACGCGTGATCCGCCAACTGGTGGCCGACGGCTGCAAGATGATCTTCACCACCTCCTTCGGCTTCATGGAATCGACCCTCAAGGTCGCCAAGGACCACCCCGAGGTGATCTTCGAGCACGCCACCGGCTACAAGATGGCCAAGAACTTGGGGCTGTACCAGACCAAGTTCTACGAAGGCGCCTACCTGCTGGGCATGCTGGCCGGCAAGATGACGAAGAAGAACACGCTGGGCTTCGTGGCCTCCTACCCGATCCCCGAAGTGCTGCGCAACATCAACGCCTTCACGCACGGTGCACGCAGCGTGAACCCCGCCGCCAAGACCAAGGTGATCTGGATCAACAGCTGGTACGACCCGACACGCGAGCGCCAGGCCGCCGATGCCTTGATCGGCCAGGGTGCCGATGTGCTCTACCAGAACACCGATTCGCCCGCCGTGGTGCAGCTGGCGCAGACCAAGGGCCTGTACGCCTTCGGCCAGGATTCGGACATGACGCGCTTCGGCCCCAAGGCCCACCTCACGGCCAACACTGTGAACTGGGGCGTGTACTACCGCATGAAGGTCAAGCAGGCGCTGGAAGGCAAATGGAAGGCTGAGGACACCAAGTGGGGCATGAAGGAAGGCATGATCGAGCTGGCCGCCCTGAACCCCGCCATCCCGCCTGATGTGCTCAAGCTCTTCAACGAGAAAAAGGCCGCCATCCTGGCCGGCAGCTTCCACCCGTTCCAGGGCGTGGTGAAGGACCAGGCCGGCAAGGTCAAGGTGGCCGCGGGCCAGGTCATCACCGACGCCGAGTTGTGGGGCATGAAGTGGTACATCGAAGGCGTGGAAGGCGCCCTGCCATGAACGAATCCCTGCCCATTCCCCAGGCCACACAAGCCATCGACTTCGAGCAGCTCACCGCGTATCAGCGCTACAAGCTGATGGCCAGCCTGATCGTGCCCCGCCCCATCGCGCTGATCACCACGCTCAGCCCGGGCGGGGTGGTCAACGCCGCGCCCTTCAGCATGTTCAACATGCTGGGCGAGGATCCGCCCATCGTGATGGTCAGCATCAACCGCCAGCACGACGGGCACCTCAAGGACACGGCCGCCAACATCCTGCGCGAGAAGGAGTTCGTGGTGCACATGGCCGACGAGGCCATCGCCACGCAGATGCACCGCTGCGGCGAAAGCCTGCCACCCGAGCACAGCGAGATCGACCACGTGGGCTTCACCACCCTGCCCTCGCTGGCCGTGAAGCCGCCGCGCATCGCCGAGGCACCCGTGTCCTTCGAATGCGTGCTGCACGAAACGCTGGAGACGCCCAGCCGCTACGTGTTCATCGGCCGCCTGCTGTGGATGCACGCCCGCGAAGGCCTGATCGACACCGAGCGCTGGCGCGTGCACCTGCAGCACTATTTCCCGGTGGCGCGCTTCGGGGCCAGCTTCTACATCAACAGCCGCGAGCGCTTCGCCATCCCCGAGCCGAACGAGCCTGACCAGGCCGGCCAGCCAGGCGATTCCAGCCGCAGCACCTCCATCGACGAGATCTGAGCCCATGACCACAGACATCTTCACCGCCGACGACAGCGCCCACATGCAGGCCGCCATCGAGGCCTCACGCCAGGCCGTGGCCCTGGGCAACATGCCCTTCGGCGCCACGGTGGTGAAGGATGGCCGGCGCCTGCAGGTCTCGCGCAATGAGCAGGTCACCTCGGGCGATTGCATGGCCCACGCCGAGGTCGTGGCCGTGCGCGATGCGGTGCGCGTGCATGGGCGCGAGGCCTTGCGGGGCGCCACGGTGTATGCCAGCGGCGAGCCCTGCGCCATGTGCTGCGGCACCATGTTCTGGGCCGGCATCACACGCGTGGTCTATGCGGCCACGCTGGACGACATCATCCAATCGCTGGGTGACCCGACGCTGGCCATGACCTCGAAGCAGTTGCTGGCCACGGCCTCGCCCACCGTGCGGGTAGAAGGCCCGCTGCTGCGCGAACCGGCCGCGCGCGTGCTGCAGGATTTCGCACAAGACCGGTGCGGCACGGGATCTGCTTAAGCCCCATCAGGAGTAGAAGCGTTCAGCAGCCCCGGCTGCCCGGAAATTGCTCCATGCGCGCTCATGCAGGCAGGTGGTTCAACCCTGTCTGCGCGAGTCCCCATGGCAAACAATCCCCGCTCGCACCATGCTCGACCGTCGCTCACTGCTGGCCGCCACCGGCGCCCTCCTGCTCGCCCCCACGCCCTTCGTCCGCGCCCAGGGCTCCCTGCACAAGTTCAAGTTCAACCTGGGCTGGAAGGTCGAGGCCACCGCCGCCGGCTTCCTGCTGGCCCTGCAGCGCGGCTACTACAAGGCCGCCGGCCTGGACGTGACCATCGACACCGGCAACGGCTCGGCCGCCGCCATCAGCCTGGTCGGCAGTGGCGCCTACGACTGCGCCTCGGCCGATCTGGCCACCATGGTCGAGTTCAACGTCAACAACCCCGGCGCCGGCCTGCGCGCCGTGGCCATCCAGTACGACCTGAACCCCAACGCCATCCTCGTGCGCAAGGACGGCCCCATCAAGAAGCCCGCCGACCTGGCCGGCAAGACGCTGCTGGGCCAGCCCTTCAACGCCACGCGCAAGCTCTTTCCCGTGTTCGCCAAGGCCCAGGGCATCGATGCCAGCAGCGTGCGCTGGGAGAACGTCGTGCCCGACATCGGCGACACCCGCTTCGTCAAGGGCGATTTCGACGGCGCTGGCTACTTCTACTTCACCGGCCTGCTCAACCTGAAGGCCCGCGGCATGGGCCCCGAGCAGATCACCATGTTCCGCTACTCCGACTTCGGCATGAAGTCCTACGGCAACGGTCTGGTCGCCAATGGCAAGAGCATGGAGCAGGCCGAGGCCATGAAGGCCTTCGTCAAGGCCACCACGCGCGGCTGGATCGAGGTCATGGCCGACCCGAAGGCCGGCGCCGCTGCCGTCAAGGCCCGCGAGCCCCTGGCCAATGAAGAGATCGAGTTCGAACGTCTCAAGCTCATCATCGACGGCAGCATGAACACCGCCGGCACGCGCAGCCACGGCTGGGGCGCCGCCACGCAAGAGCGCCTGCAGGCCACCATCGACGAGACCGTGGCCGCCTTCAACCTCAAGAGCTCGCCCGCCGTCGCCGACATCTGGACGGACCGTTTCCTGCCCATTGCGGCCGACCGCAAGCTCAAGGCCTGATCCCAGGAGGGCACGATGATCCCGATCATTGACCTGCAGGATGCCCTGCTGCTCAGCGCCCCGCGCAGCGCCGAGGTCGCGCGGCAGATGCGCGAAGCCGCCACGGCCTCCGGCTTCTTCTACGTGCGCCACCACGGTGTGGATGCCGATCAGGTGGCCGCGCAATTCGCGCTGGCCAAGGAACTCATGGACCTGCCCCTGGCCACGCGCGAACGCCTGGCCATGCAGAACTCGCCCTCCATGCGCGGCTTCGAGCTGATGGGCGCGCAGACCCTGGACCAGGACGCCCGCCCCGACCTGAAGGAGAGCTTCTACTGCGGCATGGCCTATGCGGATGACCACCCCTACGTGCAGGCCGGCTACCAGACCTACGGCCACAACCAGTGGCCCGCCGAGGTGCCCAGCGCGCCCGCCCAATGCGAGGCCTACATCCAGGCCATGCTGGGCCTGTCGCGCCGCCTGATGCAGTTGATGGCCCTGTCGCTCAACCTGCCCGAAACCTGGTTCGACGAGACCAGCGACAGCCCCATGGTCACGCTGCGCATGATCCGCTACCCCGCGCACCCCGAAGGCGCCGACGAGCGCACCTTCGGCGCCGGCGCCCACACCGACTGGGGCGCGATCACCATCCTCGCGCAAGATGGCCACGGCGGCCTGGAGGTGCAGACTCCCGAAGGCGACTGGGTGCCCGCCACGCCCATCCCCGGCTGCTTCGTCGTCAACCTGGGCGACATGATCCCGCGCTGGACCAACGGCCTGTACCACTCCAACCCGCACCGCGTGCGCAACGTGCATTCGGGCGGCGCGCCGCGCTATTCCATCCCCTTCTTCTACGAGCCCGACTACCTGGCCAGCATCGAGGCCGTGCCCGGCACCGTGCCCGAGGGCGAAACCCCGCGCTACGCGCCCTGCACCGCCGGCGAGCACCTCGTCGAGATGTACCGCCGCAGCTACGCACTGAAAACCCGTGGCGAGGAGGCCACCGCATGAAACTCTGGTTCAACCTGATGAGCCGCGACATCGAAGCGCAGTTCCGCTTCTACCGCACCGTGTTCGGCCTGCCCGAAGCCGAGGCCGCGCGCTCGCCCATCTACCGCGCGCTGGAAACGGCCGACTTCCAGCTCGGCTTCAACGATGGCCGCGCCGCCTATGGCCTGCTCGGGCTCGATGGCCGCCAGGCCCCGGACACCACAGACGCCCGCCCCACCGTGGCTTACGCCACCTTCATGCTTGCAACACCTGCCGAGGTCGATGAGGCCGTGAAGGCTGTCCAGGCGCACGGCGGCCAGGTGGTCAAAGGCCCGTTCGCCACCTACTACGGTCAATGGCAGGCCGTGCTGGCCGATCCGGAAGACAACGTGTTCCGCATCGCCACCGACAGCCTGCCCGAAGGCGTGACCGCCCCCAAGCTCACAGCCTGATCTGGCGCAAGGTTTCACGGGGCCTGGGAAGGCCCCCGCCTGATCACTGCGCCTGCTTCATGAGACGATCACGCCCATGCAGATCGTCAACGCCACCGCTCCCGCCGACCTTCCGGCCCGCCTCGATGCCCAGGGCTGGGCCCTGATGACGCCCATCCAGCTGGCGCACTGGATCGGCGCGACGATGCCCGAGTTGGACGACCTGCACGCCAGCTGGGCCGACCTGCCGCCCGACACCCACCTCAAGGATGGCGGACGCTACCGCTTTCGCCGCCACGGCTGCTATGTGCTGGACACCGCCAGCGGCGAGCTGACGCAGACACCCCACCGCGCCCACTGGCAGCCCGTGGAGTACAACGCCCTGCACGGCGGCATCGAGCGCTGGTTCGAGCCCATCGAGCCCGCCGTGGCGCAGGCCCCGGCCTGGCGCAGCCTGCTCACGCACCTGGGCCAGGTCCTGGCGCGTGATGGCGCGGTGCCC
>CALAKR010000337.1 GCA_937923225.1 uncultured Aquabacterium sp.
CCGTTCCAGAAATTGGCCAAGCGCTCTCCGCCCGGCATGAGCTCGCTGCCCCAGGCATAGAGGGCCCCCTCTCGCTGGCCACGCGCGGCCCGCTCCCACTCGGCCTCCGTGGGCAGGGACCTGTCGCCCGCCCACGCGGCGTAGGCCACGCCGGCCACCAGCGCCGCCATCGCGCTGCAGGCCGACAAGCTGATCTTCGTGACCGAGGTGCGCGGCATCCTGCAGGGCATCGTGCAGGAGCCTCAGCGCGCTGTGGAGCTCGAAGCCGCCCAGCACGACCCGGATGCCGAGATCGACCAGGAACTGGCCTTGCTGGACGCCAAGCGCCTGCTGGCCGCCCTGCCCAACCCGCTGCAGCCCACCGACACGGCGTTCTACCTGCAGCACGCGGTGAAAGCCAGCGAAGGCGGTGTGGAGCGGGTGCACATCATCCCCTACAAGGTCGATGGCGCCTTGCTGATGGAGGTGTTCACGCACGATGGCGTGGGCACCATGATCGTCGACGAAAAGCTCGAGAGCCTGCGCGAGGCCAGCCCGGACGACGTCGGCGGCATCCTGCAGCTGATCGAGCCCTTCGAGCAGGACGGCACGCTGGTCAAGCGCAGCCGCACCGAGATCGAGCGCGACGTGTCGCAGTACACCGTGATCGAACACGATGGCGTGATCTTCGGCTGTGCGGCCTTGTACCCCTACCCCGAGGCCGGCACGGCCGAGATGGCCGCGCTGACCGTGTCGCCGCACGTGCAGGGCCAGGGCGATGGCGAGCGCATCTTGAAGCGCATCGAGCAGCGCGCGCGGGCCATGGGCCTGTCATCCATCTTCGTGCTGACCACGCGCACCATGCACTGGTTCAACAAGCGGGGTTTCTCGCCGGTGGACCCGAACTGGCTGCCCGAGGCCCGCAAGCGCAGCTACAAGTGGGACCGGCGCTCGCAGGTGCTGGTCAAGCACCTGAAGTAACCCCCCCTTACCCTTTCCCCGAACGATTTCCCGAACGAGACGAGAACATGGCACGCACCATCCAATGCAAGCACCTGAACAAGGAAGCCGAAGGCCTGGACTTCGCCCCCTACCCCGGTGAGCTGGGCAAACGCATCTACAACGAGATCAGCAAGGAAGCCTGGCAGCTGTGGATGAAGCACCAGACCATGCTGGTCAACGAGAACCGCCTGAACCTGGCTGACGCCCGTGCCCGCCAGTACCTGGCCCGTCAGATGGAGCAGTTCTTCTTTGGCGGCGGTGGTGACCAGGTGCAGGGCTACGTGCCCCCGTCGGCATGAGCGATCACTGATCCACAGCCCTCCGCCAAGACCGCCCTGCCTTCGTTGCGAAGGGGGCGGTTTTTCTTTGGCGATACAGTCTCGTCAGAACAACCGCGAGCGCCCTGCACACGCCTTTGCACACCATGCCTATCACCATCGACTGGGCCCACTTCACACCCTGGTCCGCCCTGGCCGGCGGCGCCCTCATCGGCCTGGCGGCCTCGCTGCTGATCCTGCTCAATGGACGCATCGCGGGCATCAGCGGGATCCTGGGCGGGCTGCTTCGGCCCACACCTGGCGAGATCGGCTGGCGCGCGGCCTTCCTCATCGGATTGATCGCGGCGCCCTGGCTGTACGCTGCCGTGAGCACCCTGCCGACGGTGCGCATCGAGGCCAGTGAAGGTCTGCTGGTGGCCGCAGGCTTGCTGGTGGGACTGGGCACGCGTTACGGCGCCGGCTGCACCAGCGGCCACGGCGTGTGCGGCCTGTCGCGCCTGTCACCCCGCTCGCTGGCCGCCACGCTGGTGTTCATGGCGGCGGGTTTTGCCACGGTGTACGTGGTTCGCCATCTCATCGCCCCGCACTGACCCGACAAGGCCTTCCATGAACGACACCGTACACGCCCGCCTGCCCCTGGTCACGGCCTTGATCGCCGGCCTGGTCTTCGGTCTGGGCCTGCTGATCTCCGGCATGGCCGATCCGGCCAAGGTGCTGGGCTTTCTGGATCTGGCAGGCGCCTGGGATCCCTCCCTGGCTTTCGTGATGGGGGGTGCCATCGCGGTGGCCCTGCCTGCCTTCACGCTGGCGCGGCGCAGGCAGCAGGCCCTGCTCACCGGCGAGCCCATGCAATTGCCCACCAGCACCCGCATCGACCAGCGCCTGCTGGGCGGCGCCCTGCTCTTCGGCATCGGCTGGGGGCTGGCTGGCTTCTGCCCGGGGCCGGCCCTGGTGGCGCTGGGCATGGGGCTGGACCAGGCCCTGGTGTTCGGCCTGGCCATGCTGGGCGGCATGGTGGTCTTCGAAGTGCTGGAGCGCCGCGCATGAGCAGCACCACACCCCTTTGGGCCTGGCTGGCTGCCGCGGCGACCCTGGTGATCGTGATGGCCTACGAGGCACTGCAGTGGCTGCCCGGGCGCAACACGCCGGACACCCTGTCACGCGCGGCTCACGCCAAGCTTCGCGCGGAGTGGCTGCATGCGCTGTCCACGCAGCATGGTTCGGAGATCCTGGCCGTGCAGACCATCCGCAATTCGCTGATGTCGTCCACGCTCACGGCCTCTACCGCGGCGCTGGGCCTGATGGGCACCGTCACCCTGATCGGCGCGCCTTTGCTCAGTGCCTCGCTGAACCACATCCCGGGCGAGCCCTTCGCCTTCACGCCCAGGTTGATGCTGGAACTGGCCCTGATGGCCACCTTGTTCGCGGCCCTGGCGTGCTCGACCATGGCCGTGCGCTACTACAACCACAGCAGCTTCATTGGCTCGCTGCCCGTGGGCTCGGCCGAACGCGCGCGCTGGCAGGACACCGGCGTGACCTACCTTCGCCGCGCCGGCATGCTCTACGGCTGGGGGTTGCGCGGCCTGCTGATGGTGGCGCCCCTGGTGGCGGGCATCGCCCACCCGTTGGCCGGCCCGGTGGCCGCGCTCGTGCTGGTGGCGGTGCTGGTGGGCTTCGACCGGTTCGCCCAGTTCTAAGCCAAGACATCTATCGGCCCCCATGGATGAGCGAGGGGTGTAACCCTCGGTTGTCGCCCATTGAGGCAGACATGCAAGCACCGGCGTGGCACGCTGATCGTTACCTTATATGGCATCGATTGCCGTTAGCGTCACCCCGGAGCCCGCATGTCCTTTCGCCGTCTTTTCGCCCCCGTTGCCCTGAGCCTGGGCGCCTTGAGCGCCCTGCCCAGCGCGCACGCGCTCACCGCCGACCCGCTGGCCTTCGGCCTGTTCACCGCCGGTGACGTGCTCATCCAGCCCGAGCTGGTCTACACCGTGGCCATCGCCGGCCCCAAGACCTGGAAAGCACTGATCGACCTGGGTGCCCCCTACATGTCGCCCTATGCCGAAACCACGCGGCAACTGGCCATCAACAAGGCCCCCACGCTCAAGCCGGTGGCCACGCCGCCCAACCCGCCGGCCGTGACCTACCCCACCAGCTACAGCCAAGCCATTTCCTTCGGCGACAGCATGAGCGATACCGGCAACATGTTCGAGGTGACGCGCAAGCTCGGTGGCATTGGCCTGCCCACGGCCCCCAACGACCGCGGCCGCTTCTCGGATGGCCAGGTGGTGGTCGAAGCCATGAGCAATGCGCTGAACCTGCCCTTCCTGAACTACGCCTTCGGCGGCGCGCAATCGGGCCGGGGCAGCCTGCTGCCCTTCTTCGCCATGGAGCACGGCCTGCTCAAGCAGGTCGACGACTACCTGGCCAATCTGGGCGGCAGCAGCAAGAGGGCCGATGCTCTGGCGCTGTACGTGATCTGGACCGGCCCGGACGACTTCTACTGGGGCAACAACATCTACCTGTCGTCCACCGCCGTGACGGTGACGGCCAACGTCAAGCAGGCCATGACCGCGCTGTACAAGCGGGGGGCACGCCACTTCTTCGTGCCTTTGATGCCCGACCTGAGCATCACGCCCTCGGCCAGGGAACACGTGAAGCTGCAGCGCACCTACATGACGGATTCCAAGAAGCGCAGCGCCGAGTTCGCCCAAGCACTCACGGCCATGCTCAAGGCCTTCGCCAAGCAATACCCCGAGGCCAAGGTGCGCACCTTCGACACCTTCACCTACTCGCAGCAGCGCATGGCCCAGGCCGCGGCCGAGGGCTACAACGTGACCGAGCCCTGCTACACCCCGAAGTTCATGGGTCTGCCGGGCGCCGTGTGCGCCGACCCGAAGCAGTACCTGTTCTGGGACACCAACCACCCGACGGAGGCTGGCTCCATCGTGATCGGCACGGCCTTCGCCGAGGCCGTGGTGGGTCCGGCGCTGCCCTCGAAGTAAGCAGGTCTCGCCTGCCCACGGCCTCTCGGGCGTCTGTGGTGTCCACGGGCCCCCAGGGGGGCATTTGCCCTGGTTTGCCAGGACATGCAGGCTGTCGCACACTGGGCTGACATGACACCCAAGCCCCGCCCCTCGCGCCTGCCCATGGCCCTGCCGCTGCTGACCGCCATCGCGGTATCGGTGGCCTTTGCCCTCGGCGGTTTGTTCACGGGCTGCAGCCAGCGCGACATGACCGAAGACCAGGCCGTGGACCTGCTGGCCAAGCGGGTGCTGGCCGACGGCCTGTACCCGGCCTCGCGCCAGGGCGAGTGCCTGTCCTTCGAGGTGGAGCAGCGCCTGGATGCGCGCTTCGAGATCGCCGTGCGCGAGAAGCACGGCGGTACCTGCCCGGGCGATCCAGGCACCGGCCCCGTGCTGGACCGCTTCGAGGTGCAGCAAGACGGCGGCAAGCTGCGCCGCTATGACCCGATCGGTGGTGCCTACGTGGATTACGCAGCACCAGCCACCGGCGGCTGATCAGCGAGGCAGACCAGGCAAAGTCGCCACGCCCGGCCTCAGGCCTTGGCCGGCATCAGGAAGTCGCGGCTGATGCCGAAGCCCAGGTCACCCACGCGGTCCAGGAACTGCGTGAGGTAGGCGTGCAGGCCGGTGGCCAGGATCTCGTCGATGCGGCTGAACTGCAGGTCGGCACGCAGGCGGCCAGCCTTGCGCAGCGTCTCGTGGCTGTGGTCGTTGGCCACCGCGCGCAGGTTGTTGACCACCTCGTCCACGCAGAACACCAGCGAGCGCGGCATCTCGGCGCGCAGGATCAGCAGCTCGGCCACCTTCTCGGGCCGGATCACGTTGCGGTAGACCTTGCGGTAGACCTCGAAGGCCGACACGCTGCGCAGCAGGGATGACCAGTGGTAGAAGTCGACTTCCTTGCTCTCGTTGCCCACGGAAGGCCCGAAGAACTCGGTGTTGCGGGCGTGGAACTTCACGTCCAGCAGGCGCGCGGTGTTGTCGGCCCGCTCCAGGAAGGTGCCGCAGCGCTGGAAATGGAAGGACTCGTCCTGCAGCATGGTGCCCAGGGTCACGCCACGCGACAGGTGCGAGCGGAACTTCACCCACTCGAACAGCTCGGCCGGGTCCTTGGCCAGTGCCCCCGACTTGATGATGCGATTGAACTCCAGCCAGGTCTGGTTGGTGGTCTCCCACACCTCGGTGGTCAGGGCGCCGCGCACGGCACGGGCGTTCTCGCGGGCCGCGCGCAGGCAGTTCAGGATGCTCGACGGGTTGTTGGCGTCGCTCACCATGAAGGTCATCACATGCTTGGGCGTGAGCTCGTCGTAGCGCTTGGCGTAGTCACCGGTGAGCTCGCTGATGCTCAGCAGGCCCTTCCAGCCGTTGAGGGCCGTCTCGGGCGCCTGCGGCAGGAAGGCCGACTGGTAGTTCACGTCCAGCAGACGCGCGGTGTTCTCGGCCCGCTCCATGTAGCGGGCCATCCAGGAGAGGTGGTCAGCGGTGCGCGACAGCATGGGTTTGATCTCCAGCAGGGTGCCGCCCTCACGGGGCAGCGTCTCGTGTTCGTAGTGGACGAGGTGGGGTGGCAGGCGTTTCTCGATGCGTTCGTTCAGCATGGGCCTTCTCCCTTCAAATGGCCGGTCAGGCCTCCAGCACCCAGGTGTCCTTGGTGCCCCCGCCCTGCGAGCTGTTGACCACCAACGAGCCTTCCTTGAGGGCCACGCGGGTGAGGCCTCCGGGCACCATCTGCACCTCTTTGCCCGAGAGCACGAAGGGGCGCAGGTCGATGTGCCGGGGCGCGATGCCCTTTTCGACGAAGGTCGGGCAGGTCGACAGCGACAGGGTCGGCTGGGCGATGTAGTTGCTCGGGTTGGCGATCAGGGCCTTGCGGAAATCCTCCACCTCGGCCTTGGTCGAGGCGGGGCCCACCAGCATCCCGTAGCCGCCAGCGCCGTGCACTTCCTTGACGACCAGATCGGCCAGGTTATCCAGCGTGTACTTGAGGTCGTCCTTCTCGCGGCACACGTAGGTGGGCACGTTCTGCAGGATCGGTTTCTCGCCCAGATAGAACTCGATCATCTTGGGCACGTAGGGGTAGATGGACTTGTCGTCGGCGATGCCTGTGCCGAAGGCGTTGGCCAGGGTGACGTTGCCGGCGCGGTAGGCACGCAGCAGGCCAGCCACGCCCAGGGTCGAGTCCTTGCGGAAGACCTCCGGGTCCATGAAGTCGTCGTCCAGGCGGCGGTAGATCACGTCCACCCGCACCGGGCCGCGCGTGGTCCGCATGTAGACGAAATCGTCCTTGACGAACAGATCCTGCCCTTCGACCAGCTCGATGCCCATCTGCTGCGCCAGGAAGGCGTGCTCGAAGTAGGCCGAGTTGTACATGCCCGGCGTGAGCACCACGGCCGTGGGCTCGTTGACAGAGGCCGGCGCCATGGCGCGCAGGGTGTCGAGCAGCAGGTCAGGA
>CALAKR010000338.1 GCA_937923225.1 uncultured Aquabacterium sp.
GTGATGCCGCCCAACTCTCCCAGCGTCTGGGGCCCGAGTTGCGCCATCTCCGCCAGGGTCGCGTCGTTGAAAACGATGTAGGCCGGCAGGTTGTGCTCCTTGGCCACCCCCGAGCGCCAAGCCTTGAGCGCGTCGAAGCGCTCGCGGGCAGCCTCGTCCAGGTGCGCCGGCGCAACCGAGGTGCCCTTGCCGCCTTTGCGTGATGTCAAGGATTTACCTGAACGCCGGGGCGCATCACGCGCCTCCCGCAGGGTCAGCGTCACCTCGCCCTTGAGCACGGCGCGGGCGCTGTCGGTGAGCGTCAGGGTGTTGAACTCCCCTTCAGCCACAACATGGCCCAGCGCCACCAGCTGGCGCAGCACGGCGCGCCAGTGCTGCTCGCTGAGGTCGGCGCCGATGCCGAAGGTGCTGAGCTGGGCATGGCCGTACTGGGTAACCTTGTCGGTGTGCTTGCCGCGCAGCACGTCGATCAGGTGGCCGGCGCCGAAGCGCTGGCGGCCGTGCTGCCAGAAGCGGTAGATGCCGCTGAGCATCTTGCGGGCCGCCTCGGTACCGTCCCAGGTGGCGGGCGGGTTCAGGCAGTTGTCGCAGTTGCCGCAGGGCTGGCTGGCTTCGCCGAAATAGTCGAGCAGGCGCACGCGGCGGCAATCATGAGCCTCGGCCAGCGCCAGCAAGGCGTCGAGCTTCTTGCGCTGCACCTGCTTGAATTCCTCGTGCGCGGGGCTGTCGTCGATCAGGCGGCGCTGCTGGACGACATCGGCCAGGCCATAGGTGAGCCAGGCTTCGGCGTCCTGGCCGTCGCGGCCGGCTCGGCCGGTCTCCTGGTAATAGCCTTCGATGTTCTTGGGCAGGTCCAGGTGGGCCACGAAACGCACGTCGGGCTTGTCGATGCCCATGCCGAAGGCGATGGTGGCGACCATGACGATGCCGTCCTCGCGCAGGAAGCGGTCCTGGTGGCGCTGGCGCACACCGGAATCGAGGCCCGCGTGATAAGGCAAGGCGTTGACGCCCTGCTGGCTGAGCCACTCGGCGGTTTCCTCGACCTTGCGGCGGGATTGGCAGTAGACGACGCCGGCTTCGCCCTCGTGATCGTCACGGATGAAGCGCAGCAGCTGGGCGCGAGGGTTGTCCTTCTCGACCAGGCTGTAGCGGATGTTGGGGCGGTCGAAGCTGCTGATGAACAGGCGCGCGTCCTGCAGTTGCAGGCGCTCGACGATGTCGGCGCGGGTGTGCTCATCCGCCGTGGCGGTGAGCGCGATGCGCGGCACGTTGGGGTAGCGCTCGTGCAGGACGCTCAGGCCCAGGTAGTCCTCGCGGAAATCGTGGCCCCACTGGCTGACGCAGTGCGCCTCGTCGATGGCGAAGAGGCTGAGCAGACCGCGCTCGTTGAGCGAATCGAGCTGGGCCAGGAAACGCGGCGTGGTCAGGCGCTCGGGGGCGGCGTAGAGCATCACCAGTTGGCCCGACATCATCATGCGTTCGATGCGCTGCACATCGTCGAGTTGCAGGGTGCTGTTGAGGAAGGCAGAAGCCACGCCGACTTCATCCAGCGCACCCACCTGGTCGTGCATCAAGGCGATCAAGGGGGAGACAACGATGGTGACGCCCCGGCCGGCGCGGTGGCGCGCGATGGCCGGTACCTGGTAGCACAGGCTCTTGCCGCCGCCGGTGGGCATGAGCACCAGAGCGTCGCTGCCGCCGGCCACGTGGTCGACGATGGTCTGCTGCTGGCCGCGGAAGGCCGGGTAGCCGAACACCTCATGCAGGATCTCCAGGGGTGTCGTGGTCGGCATGGTCGGGTCGTGAAGGCAGGTGGCGCGGGCGCGGAAGCGCGAATTGTCCGCGCTTTCCGGTTGACGGGCATTGCGGATCGCGGGTTTTCCCGTTCGCACCTGAGAGGCCCCCGTTGGAGGGTGGCCGGGACGATCGACGCGGCGATAATGGCGGGGCTAACCAACGCAAGCTTATTTAACCAACCGACATAGGATTTCTGGCCATGGCCTCGATCAACAAAGTCATCATCATCGGCAACCTGGGTCGCGACCCCGAAGTGCGCTACACCCCCTCCGGCGCCGCCGTCTGCAACGTGTCCGTGGCCACCACGCGCAACTGGAAAGACAAGAACAGCGGCGACAAGGTTGAAGAAACCGAATGGCACCGTGTGGTGTTCTACGACCGCCTGGCCGAAATCGCCGGCGAGTACCTGAAGAAGGGCCGCTCGGTGTACGTGGAAGGCCGCCTGAAGACCCGCAAGTGGCAGGACAAGGACGGCAAGGACACCTACACGACCGAAATCGTGGCCGAGAACATGCAGCTGCTGGGCGGCCGTGAAGGCGGCGGCGGTGGTGGCTACGGCGGTGGCCGTGACAGCGGCGGTGACGAAGGCTTCAGCCGCGAGCCGGCCGAGAACAGCCGCCCGGCCGCGCGTTCGGCCCCTGCCCCGCGCGCACCGGCACCCGCGCCCTCGAAGTCGTCGACTGGCTTCGACGACATGGACGACGACATCCCGTTCTGATCGCTCACTGGACATCTCCTGGACTGGCGTTCGCGCCGCTTCGGTTCACGCCCCGTTCAAGCTTCGGCTTAGCGGGGCTTTTTCACGCCCTCAAGTAGTTCACAAGCATTACAAATCATCTAAAATAATTAGCAAGCTAACTAATTTAATGGATGCCCGCCATGATCAAGCCCACGCCCCAGGCCTTGCGCATGTCCTTCGCCATCGCTCTGCCGCCCCTGCACCGGGCCTACCGCGCCGCGGCCGACAAGGCGGTGGCGCATGTGGGCCTGTCCCAGGCGCTGGCCTGGCCAGTGGTGTTCCTGGGGCGACTGGGCGGTGAGGTGCGCCCCGGCGTGCTGGCCGAAGCCTTGGGCATCGAAGCCCCGTCCCTGGCGCGCTCGCTGGACCAGTTGGTGGACAGCGGCCTGGCCGAGCGCCGCGAAGACCCGAACGACCGTCGCGCCAAGATCCTGAACCTCACGCCCGCCGGCCACGCAGCCCGCGACCAGGTCGAGGCCGCGCTGCACGAGATGCGCGACCGCGTCTTCGAGGGCATCTCCGAGGAGGACCTGGCCACCTGCCTGCGCGTGTTCGCCAAGATGGGCCAGCGCGTGGACTGCGCCCTGCCCGTGGTGCCGGGCCTGCAGGAGGACGACGGCGCCACGCCGCCGGCACGCCCATGAAACTGCCCACCGCCCTGAAGTTCACACGCGCCGAGATGCTGTTCTCGGCCAAGAGCTTCACCTCATCGATGATGGCCATCACCATCGCCCAATGGGTGGGCCTGCCCCGCCCCTTCTGGGCGATGATGACGGCCTACATCGTGGCCAGCCCGCTGGCCGGGGCCGTGCGCTCCAAGGCGGTGTTCCGCTTCTGCGGTACGCTGGTGGGTTGCACCGCCACCCTGCTGCTGGTGCCGGCCCTGTCGAACGCGCCGGAGCTGCTGACCTTGGCCCTGGCAATGTGGGTGGCGGTGTGCCTGTACCTGTCACTGCTGGACCGCACCCCGCGGGCCTATGTCTTCATGCTGGCGGGCTACACGGCCGCGCTGATCGGCTTTCCCACGGTCGAGACACCGCTGCTGCTGTTCGACACCGCCTCGGCCCGCGTGGAAGAGATCCTGCTGGGCATCACCTGCGCCACGCTGGTCCACAGCATCATCCTGCCCACGGGGCTGGCGCCCTCCGTGCTGGGCCTGCTGGACCGAGCCCTGCGCGATGCACGACAGTGGTTCGCCGATCTGATGCGCGGCCCTGCGGCCAGCAAACAGGGTACTGCGGTCGCC
>CALAKR010000339.1 GCA_937923225.1 uncultured Aquabacterium sp.
CCGAAGACGACATCGCCAACTACCTGATCAACACGCCGGGCTTCTTCGAGCGGCACGCGCCGCTGCTGGCCGCCGTGCAGCTCACCAGCCCGCACGGCCAGCGCGCCGTCTCGCTGCAGGAGCGGCAGATGGAAATGCTGCGCGACAAGATCAAGGGCCTGGAGCGGCGCATCATGGACATGATCCGCCACAGCCAGGAAAACGAGGCCATCGCCCAACGCCTGCACCGCTGGATCCGCGCCGTGATGCTGGCCCATGACGACGTCCGCCTGCCCGAGGTGCTGCAAACCGAACTGCAGCACGAGTTCCTGATCCCGCAGGTGGGCCTGCGCCTGTGGGGCACCACCGAGCACCCGCTCAAGCCCGAGCTGGCCGGCCTGCCCAGCGCCCAGGACATCAGTGACGACGCCCGCAGCTTCGCGCGCAGCCTGAGCCTGCCCTACTGCGGCATCAACGCCGGCTTCGAAGCCTCGCGCTGGCTGGAAGACGGCAACACCGTGGCCTCGCTGGCCCTGCTGCCCCTGGTGCACGACGGCGAGGTCTTCGGCCTGCTGGTGCTGGGCTCGCCCGACCCCACCCGCTACACCGCCGACCTGGGCCTGGAGTTCCTGACCGAGCTGGGCGAAGTGGCCAGCGCCGCACTGGCCCGACTGCTGGCCTGAACGACACGGCCGCCCCGTGCAGGACGAAGCCCTGATCGAGGCGCACCTGCGCTACCTGGCCGTGCAGAAGCACTTGGCCGACCGCACCCTCACGCTCTACGGCGAAGCCTTCGACCGCCTGCGCGGCTTCCTCGCCCGTGACCGGCTCGCCCTGCCCGACGTGCAGCCCCACCACGTGCGCGGCTGGACCGCCCGCCTGCACGCCGGCGGCCTGGGCCCGCGCAGCCTGGCGCTGATGCTCTCGGCTTGGCGCGGCCTGTTCCGCTGGCTGGGGCGCGAGGGCGTGGTCAAGCTCAACCCGGTCGATGGGCTCAAGGCCCCCAAGGCCGCCCGCCCCCTGCCCAAGGCCCTGTCGGTGGACGATGCCGTGGCCCTGGCCGACACCAGCGCCAGCGCGCCCGAGCTGCCCGATACCGCCTCGACACGCGACCAGCGCGAGGCCCCCTGGCTGGCCGCGCGCGACCACTGCATGGTCGAACTGCTCTATGGCAGCGGCCTGCGCAGCGCCGAGCTGCTGAGCCTGGACGTGCACGCCCACCCGCAGGCCGTGGGCTGGATCGATGCCCCGGCTGGTGAACTGCACGTGCTGGGCAAGGGGCGCAAACGCCGCAGCGTGCCAGTGGGGGCCCCGGCCCTGCAGGCCCTGCAGGCCTGGCTGGCGGTGCGTGACACGCTGGCCGCGCCCGGTGAAACCGCCCTCTTCATCGGCCGTCTGGGCACGCGCCTCACGGCACCTCAGCTGCGCAATCGGCTCAAGCTGATCACCCAGCGCGCCGGCCTGCCCACCCATGTGCACCCGCACATGCTGCGCCACAGCTTCGCCAGCCACCTGCTGCAATCGAGCAGCGACCTGCGCGGTGTACAGGAGCTGCTGGGCCATGCCCACATCACCACCACACAGGTCTACACCCGGCTGGATTTCCAGCATCTGGCCAAGGCTTACGATGCGGCCCACCCTCGCGCCAAGAAGAAGTAGGCGCTCACATCAAGCGTGATCAGGTCGTCGACACCTTGAGTTCGTTGACCACGCTGGTCACCCCCTCGACCCCACTGGCCAGCTCGGCCGCCCGGGCGATCGCGAGGGCATCGGGCACGCTGCCCCTCAGGGTGACCGCGCCTTGCTGCACGCTGACTTCGATGCGCGAACCGCTCAACTGCGTATCGGACATCATCGCCGCGTTCACCCGCGCCGCGATGGCGGCATCCTGCATCGAGGCCTGCATCTCCGCCGCGTCCTGGCGGCGGCCATCGGTCAGGCGCAGGCCGGCTTCGTCCACCCGGGCGATGGCCAGGTCCAGCGCCGATGCGCCGCCGTCGTCCACCGCAGCCACCCGCTGCGGCGCATGCCGGTCACAGGCCGCCAAACCACCCGCCAGGAACATCATGGCTGGCAACCACCTTGTCGTTCTCGGGAACATGTCCGTCTCCTTGCTCGCCGTGGCGATCACAAGCCCTGGCCCCTGCGTGGCCCCTGCCTTTGCAGATTTGCTGCAGTGCGGCATCTTGGCCGACCTTGCCCGCAAGATAACCCTTGCTGCACCGCACAACCAGTGGACAAACGCCGATAGCGCTGTCGGCGATGGCCGACACGGCCTGCGTCAGCGGCGACAATCACGCCCATGAAAACCATCACCCTGCGCGACGGCAAGGAACGCTCCCTGCTGCGCCGCCACCCCTGGGTCTTCCAGGGCTCCGTCGCCAAAGGCAAGGCCGATCCGGGCGAGACCGTGCGCGTCGAATCGGCGGACGGCCGCTTCCTGGCCTGGGCCGCCTTCAGCCCCAGCTCGCAGATCCGCGTGCGCGCCTGGACCTTCGACGAGGCCGAGCGCGTGGACGAGGCCTTCTTCGCCCGCCGCATCGAAGCCGCCGTGGCCCTGCGTGGCCGCCTGGGCATCGACAGCGACGGCGTGCGCCTGGTCCACGGCGAGGCCGACGGCCTGCCCGGCTTGATCGTGGACCGCTACGGTGATCTGCTGTCTGCCCAGTTCCTGAGCGCGGGCACCGAACGCTTCAAGCAGGCCATCGCCGATGCGCTGGTGGCTGCCACTGGTTGCCAGGCGCTGTACGAGCGCTCGGATTCCGGCGTGCGCCAGATGGAGGGCCTGGAGCCCGTGACCGGCTGGCTGCGCACACCCGCCAGCGGCGCGCCCAGTACCGAGGTGACCATCCGCGAACATGGCTGGCGCCTGACGCTGGACGTGGCCGAGGGCCACAAGACCGGCTACTACCTGGACCAGCGCGACAACCGCAAGCTGTTCGCCGACCTGGTGCGCCAGATGGGCCTGAAGACGGCACTCAACTGCTACAGCTACACGGGCGGTTTCAGCGTGGCAGCCCTGGCCGGCGGTGCCGAGCACGTCACCAGCGTGGACTCGTCCGCGCCGGCCCTGGCCCGCGCCAGCGCGCACATCACGCTCAATGGCTTTGACGCATCGCGCCATGAGGCGCTGGATGCTGACGTGAACGGCGCGCTGCGGCAGTTCATCAAAGACGGCCGGCGCTTTGACGCGATCATCCTGGATCCGCCGAAGTTCGCGCCCAGCGCGGCGCATGCGGACCGGGCGTCGCGCGCCTACAAGGACATCAACCGGCTGGCGTTCAAGCTGCTGGAGCCGGGTGGGCTGCTGATGACCTACTCCTGCTCGGGCGGGATCGGGGCGGAGCTGTTCCACAAGATCGTGGCCGGCGCGGGCATGGATGCCTATGTCGATGGCTATCTGATCAAGCGGCTGGAAGCTTCGCCTGACCATCCCACCACGATCAACTACCCGGAGGGGGAATACCTCAAGGGGTTGGCGATCGTTCGTCGGTAGGCCGCTTGGCTCTTCGCTGATTGGGCGCTTTGTCGGGGGAGCGCAAGGCGGGGGCTGGAGCAGTGTCTGTCTGGGCTTCAAGGTTGGCGGTCCTGCCTTTGGCAGGACTGCTCTCCGGTGCTCGTCCAGGGCAGGTGGCTGCGCAACTCGCCCTTGCAGGGCTCAAACATGCTCGCCATCCCCTGGCCACAGGCCAGGGGCAAGCCTGCCCCTCCCTGCGCGCCTGCGACGCCAACAAGGCGCCCAGCCAGAAACCCCCTCAGCCCTTGAGTGCCCCGCTCCCCGCATGTGGAGGGTCTTGTCCTTTGACCAGGCAGGCCTGACTACACGAACCACTGCGGCTTGCTGCCGTCGTCCGCTCCGTCACCAGTGCGGCGGTCACCACCATCAACGGCAATCAGCAGTGATCGAAGGTGCGCTACAGAGGCATCCCGCGCCCCGCGCTGCCCCGACAAAACACTCAACCCGATGCATGCAGTAGAGCCGCCAAACGCAGCAGCCGCAGCGATGTCAGAACAACTCCACGTCGCCCTCGTGCTTCGCCTCTTCGACAGCACCAGCCGCCACCAGCGCCTCATGGTTCAGCACCCGGTTGCGCCCCTGGCGCTTGGCCTCGTACACCGCATCATCAGCACGGGCAAACGCCGCGCTGGGCGTGTCCGAACCCAGCACCTGCGTCATGCCGATGCTGATCGTGACCTGCCCCACCTGCGGGAACGCGTAGTGCGCCATGTTGTGCCGCATGCGCTCGAACGCCGCAATCGCACCATCCTTCTCATTGCAGCGCAGCATCACCACGAACTCCTCCCCGCCGAAGCGGAACAGGCGGTCGTAGTGGCGGAAGGTCTGGCGCATGATGCGCGCCACCAGCACCAGCACCTCGTCGCCGATCAGGTGACCAAAGCGATCGTTGACCGACTTGAAATGATCGATGTCGATCACGCCCAGCCACCAGGTATCGCCCACCTGCCGGCGGCGGTCCTCATGCTCTTCAGAGATACCCACCGTGCGCGGCAGCGACGCCGCCATGAAGGTGGTGTCGAAAGTCTGGCGGTTGAGCAGCGCCGTCAGCGCGTCACGCTGGCTGGAATCGAGCAGGCGCTGAAAGTTGTCGAACACTTTGAGCAGGGTCTCGACCTGGTGGATCTCTGCCGGCGTCAGGGGCTCGGCGGTCTCAATCTCGATGACGCCGGGCTGGTGTGAATCGCCCATCAGGGGCAGCAAGGTGATCCAGCCATCAAGTTGCGGCGGCTGGGAGGGCACCTGCAGCACCGATTGCAGCTCCAGCACCTCCTGGCGCAAGGGGTAGGCATCGATCTCCGGCAGGTCGTGCGGGTCGATCCAGCCAGGATCGGCGGCCAGCAGCGTACCCGGACGCGAAACGCCGCAATTGAGCCAACGCGGCAATGCGTCCTTGTCCAGCACCACGCGGTACACGCCCGCACAGCGGGCCTGCATCATCGACCCGAGCGCCTGGGCCAGAGACAGGTCCAGTTGCTCGCGGTCGCGCAGCGCGGTCAGGGAGACCAGGTGCTCTATCGCGCTGTTCATGCCACTCCTGCTAAAGCCAAGGAAGCCGCCCCGCGCGTGGGCGTCCGCCAATACGATCAGCCCTGGGCACCTTGCTGCGACAAAGCCGCATGCGTGTAGCGCGCCACCAGGCTGACCAATTCTTCCTCACTGTAAGGCTTGCCGAGGTAATGGTTCACACCCAGCTCCGCGGCGTAATCGCGATGTTTCTGGGCGATCCGTGACGTAATCATCACGATCGGCACATCCTTCCAGCGGTCATCACCTCGCAAGTTGCGCACCAGAT
>CALAKR010000340.1 GCA_937923225.1 uncultured Aquabacterium sp.
CGGCACCATCGACTTCGCCGGCATGACCGACGCGGCCATCGGCGCAGGCGCCGGCGGCGTCATCACCGGCAACGACATCCAGCGCTCGGCATTCCTGGGCATCCGCTTCCGCGGCACAGGTGGCACCACCATCGTGAACAACGACATCGGCAGCTACTGCCTGCGTCTGAGCGACTGCGCCGGCATCTACACCTGGAACGGCCCCAAGGGCTCGCAAAAGACGGTTGACCAGGCATCTCTGCTGGAAAACAACCGCATCACCGATGCATCGGCCAACCTCGAAGGCGCCACCGGCGGTGCGATGGACATCGTGGCCGGCATCTACCTTGACGACTACTCGCAAGGCTCCGTGGTCAAGAACAACATGATCAAGGGCACGTCGATGGGCATCTACATCCACAACGGGTCCAGGCACTCCATCCTGGACAACAAGGTGTGGCTGACCACCAAGACCGCGCTGTGGGCCAACATGAGCGAAAACGATGCCGACTACATGACCGGCAACGTGTTCAGCGGCAATGAACTGGCACCGGTGTCGTCGGCCTCTGGCACCTATCCGGAGCTCCCCAAGTTCAATGTCTCGCACGCCGTGTGGTTCAAGAACAATGTGGCAGGCTTCGATGGCCTGGCGGCTGGTGGCACGCAGTTCGTGAACAACCGCATCATCCAGCTGCATGGCTCCTCCATTGAGACCGCTTGGGTGCGTTCAGCCTCGCAATACATGTACCTCACGGCAAATGGCTGGCGTGGCCTGAACCCGACCGAAGGTGCTGCCACATCGCCTGCGGTCTTCCAGCTGTACAAGGCTACCCTGGGCCCTGAACTGGTGAATGACGGAGGCTTCGATGCGGGCTTCAGCGTCTGGGGCAACACCATTGCCAACCTGTCGCTGGGCGGCAGTCTGCAAGCGGTGAACGGTTTGAACGGGTGCTCGGGTCTGTGCGCCTTGTTCAACGCCACCAGCACCTCGGACACACTGAGCAGCCAGGGCTTTAACATGAGCGGCGGCGTGCCGTATGTAATGGGCTTCACCAGCTCCTACGGCGGTACCGCACGCATCCGCCCCTGGGTGGCGCGCAACGGCACCCCTTGGGATTCCGTGCTCGACGGCGCCCTGTCGGCCCTGACCCCTCTGACCGGCAGCAACGGCGACGTCATGCGCTATGAAGGCTTCTTCAAACCCACGACCACCACATCGACCAAGCTGATGCTGCAGATGGCCACGATGGGCGTACCCATCGGCATCGACTCGGTTTCTGTTCGCCAACTGACGGGTTACTCCTTGAGCAACAAGGCGGAATGGGTGGCAACCGTGTCTGCATCCCGCGATTCGGCCCGCACGATCAACTACAGCGACATCGGCTGGCCTGCAGGTACAGCGGTAGTCGATGCCGACGGCGCTGTAGTGAACTTCCCGCTGCAGTTGCCCGCCGGACAGAGCAAGCTGCTGCTGCGCGCTGACTCGGCTTGGCGCAGGTAAGCGACTGAACCGCTGGTCGCGACAGAGGCCCGATTCGACACCTGTCGAGTCGGGCCTTAATTCATCATGGTCCAGCTCTACCTCATTTGCCGCCTATGCGCGAATCCATGGGCCGCGGGAACCTTGCTGACTTTGCATCCACCCACGCGGCAACAGCCTTCTTGCGAGCCATGGCCGGCTTCTCGATCAGGAACCACGACCAAGCCGCCAGGATGACGACGAATGGCAGGCTAAACAGCGCGTTCATCAGTGGCTCATTCATCGTAAATGGATACATAACCTGTTGGACTGGCCAAGCATAGAGGTAGATGCCATAGGAGAAATCTCCATATTTCGCAGCTCCATGCACCTTGAGGTAAGGGGTGTAGGCGAGGTACAGGATGCAGTAAGTGCCAAACACACAAAGTGCAGGGAACAATCCTCTGTGTGAAAAGTTGGCCGCGCATAGCAACATCAGGGCAAGCACGAAAAGTCTGAAGTCAATGGGTACCCACCGACGGCCGGCATACGCCAGTGCTCCGCAGAGGAAGTAACTAGCCAGCTTGAGAAAAATTGACGTGGAAATGTTCGAAACAAATATCGCAGCTAGCGTAAGACCCAGCATCAAGATGAAAGGCAACCAAGCCCGTCGCAACAGCAATCCCACAACTGCCACACCCAGATAACAGGTGAATTCGTAGCTGAGGGTCCAAATGGAAACATTGGTGGCGTCCGGGTAAACATTCTCTTCGAACACACCCGGCAGAGCTTGTTGAAGTGGATACACGAATGCGTTGGCCAAATAGCCTAGCGCCAAAGGATCAGCCCAATATTTCATGGCAGACCGGGACGTCATGGCAGGGCCCAGCACAAAACAGGTCAATACCACGACTGCTGCCAGCGCCGGAACGATGCGCAAAATCCGATTGACCATGTATTGCGTCAAGGTGGGCGATCTGAAGAAGCTCTGCGTGATCAGGAATCCGCTGATCATGAAGAAGATCGCTACACAGACTTGTCCAAAATTGGCTTGGCGCCCGCTTGCCACATAAAAAGGTTCGCCAGCAATAACGCCATTGGCCACCAAATAGGCGTGGGAAAACAGAACTCCCACAGCCGCCACTAATCTGATGGCATCTAGGTTGTTGGGTAATCCAATGCAGTCATCAAGCGTTTTCATCCTAAAGCCCTGTTCACTGTCATGCCTGTCCGCGTGTCATGTCGGAGAAGGGTCTCATTGTTGCACGCAGGCCCCTCACCAAGCCCCCCCCGTTCGCGGAGGTGCCCGACCTCTTTCCCTTCACTGGCACCGCTCGCACTCGCCGACGCATTAACGGCGTGAAGTTACCCATTGAGCGTCAGTGAAAGCCGTCTCCTAGGGAGAGCGGTGGATTGCCCATCTCATGAAGTTAAAAAGCTCATGTGAAATTTAAGTAACGCCAGCCCTGCCTGCTTTGCATATTGATACAACCACCCTCCTCCAGAACCACGCCGGATCACGACCGCAT
>CALAKR010000341.1 GCA_937923225.1 uncultured Aquabacterium sp.
TTGAGCCACCAGCCCGCCGCTGTAGAGATCAGATGCTCAGGCTGGCAGCCAGCGCAGCCAGTGCGCCCGCCACGTGAGCGTCAAGGTGATCAGCAAGGCGGCCACAGCCACCAGCATCACCCACACCAGCACGGCCATCGAGGCGTGGTCCACCTTCAGGCACAAGCCCAGTGAAGCCAGCAGGGCCACGCTGCCCAGCAGGCGCAGGCGCCAACGCGCGGCCTCAGTCGGCGCAGGCGCAGACGTTCCCCGCACCTGTTCCCAATGCGCCTCCAGCAGCAATGCCAGCCACCCCATGCCGGCCACCGTGACCACAAAGGCCCCCAGCAGCAACACACCAGCCATCGATCCCTCAGACATGGGCGGCCTCCGCCGTGGTGACAGGCACAACGCTGCTCTGCTTGCGATTCAGGCGCCGCGCCGCCAGCAGGGCCAGCAGCCCACTGACCAGCATGAACAGGTCCACCCCAGCCACAGGCCAGTAGCCCGCACCCAATGTCTTGAGCAGGTGATCGCCCGTGGTCACCCAGTTCAGCACCACGGCCAGCACCGCCATGCCCGCCACCGCCAGGCACTGTTCACGCCAGGCCGGGTTGAGCAAGCCCTTGGCCACCGGCGCGCTGCGCACGAAGGCGTGCACCATCGCCAGGGCCCAGCAGGCCCAGAACACATAGCGCTCCAGATCACCCCTGCCTGGCCAGCCTGAAGGCAACGCTTCCGGCAGCAGGCGGTTGGCGATCAGGATGCCCAAGGTGGCGATCAGCATGCCGGTGACAGTGGTCACGGCCATCGCATCCACCACGCGGCTGCCCTGGCTGCCTTGCCGGGCGTGCTGCTTCTTGCGCTTTTCCACGAAGAAGATGAAACCGGTGGCGATGCACACACAGCCCATCAGCCCCCCGAACACGTACAACCAGCGCAGCAGCCAGTGACGGAAGTGCTGCAGGTGCAGGCCCGTCAGGAAGGTGTTGATGCTGTCGACCGTGGTGCGCGGCGGATCCTCGCGGAGCAGCTCGCCGGTGCTGGCCTTGAAGTGGATGCCCTCGCCCACCAGCGCAATGCGGTCGGTGCCTGCACGGTAGATGCTGACGTAGCCGTTGGCATCGTTCACATGGCGCAGTGCCAGGAAGCCCACCTCGCCGGCCATGCCCTTGGCGGCCCAGCGGCGCTGGGCCTCGGCCACCATCGCATCGACCGAGGCGATGGGCGCGGCCACGCCGGCGCGGTCATGCGGCAGGCCGGTCTCCTGCGCCTCGACCTTCTCATGCAGCTCGTGCAGCGGCTCCAGCTGGGTGTGGGTGATCGGGAAATAGATGCCCGCGAAAATCACCAGGCCCGTGAAGGCAAAGAAGAAGTGGAAGGGCAGCGCCAGCACGCCCGTGAGGTTGTGCAGATCGAGCACGCTGCGCTGCGTGGCCTTTCTGGGGCGGAAGGTGAACAGCTCGCGGAAGATCTTGCGGTGCATGACCACGCCGCTGACCAGCGCCGCCAGCATGATCAGCGCGGCGAAGCCGACGATCCAGTAACCCAGATCCTTCCAGTGCAGCGTCAGGCTGTAGTGCAGCGGGTAGAAGAACTGGTTGCCGATCTTCAACTGGTCATCGGGCAGCGATGCGCCACTGCGCGGATCGATGGTGCGGTTGGCCCAGATGTTCGTTTCGGGCAGCTTGGCATTGGGCACCTCGTAGCCGGCGAACAGGCCCAGCACGGGATCCCGGTGCGTGGTGTAGGCCCCCCAGGTGCTGGGGGTGTCAAAGCGCTCTGGCATCGGGCCGTTGACCTGGTCCCGCATCGCCTGGATGCTGTCGGCCGACGGCTGCATGCCTTCGAAAACCGGCTTGAGCATCTTGTCGAACGAGGGCATGGGCTGCGGCTCGAAGCGCGTGGCCGGGTTGGCCCAACGATCGATCTCGCGGTCGAACACCGACAGCGCGCCGAAGAAGAAGGCGACCATCAGCACGAAGCCCAGCACCAGGCCGAACCAGGTGTGCAGCCAGGCCATGCTCAGGCGGAAATTGGCAAACATGGGTATCTCCTGGTCCTGATGGTTTACAACAAGGCCCGCTGGACGAGCGATGCGCCACCAGCCATGAGCAGGCCGCCACCGGCCAGCACCACCCAGATGCGCCACAGGCTGCGTGCCGAGAAGGCCCACAGGAACAGCCCCAGAAACACCAGGAAGCCGACGATGGCGCTCAGGTGCTCCGCGTCATGGAACTCCATGCCGGCCGCGAACAGCAGCGTGATGCCCAGGGCCATGAAGCCCCAGGTGAAGGCATAGCTGCCCAGGATGGCAGCGCAGATGCGTGAAAACAGATGCCAGCGGTAGGCCGCAGCCGTGGAACTCATGGGGAGGTCAGCTCAGGGAAACGGGAAGGAGACAGTGCCTGCGTGTTCAGCATGCGACTGCACGCCACTGCATGGCAGTGGGAATCATTCTCATTATCTCAGAAGACCGGCGCAGACGGAAAGCCCCGGGGTCAAGCCCCAGGGCCTGACGGCGGATCACCCCTGCGGCATCGCGCGCTCGATCAGGGTATCCAGCGGCGCACCGGCGGGCAGCGTGCCGTAGGCCAGCCCGGGCTCGTCGCCCAGACGGGCCTGGCAGAACGCCTCGGCCACCCTGCTCTGCCCCGCACTGAACAGCGCGCACGCCTGCAGCGCCAGCGCAGCGCGCTCGACCACCAGGCGGTTGCGGAGTTCAAGCGTGCCCAGGTCATCGAAGGACGACAGCAGCCATTGGGCCTGCCTGTCCAGCCAGGGGCTCTGGCCACGGCAGGCCGCGAGTTCGGCGAACAGCGCGTCACGCACCTCCGGGTCCTTCTGCAGGGCGCGCAGCACATCCAGGCATTGCACATTGCCGCTCCCATCCCAGATGGAGTTGAGCGGAGCCTGGCGGTACAGGCGCGGCAGGATGTTTTCTTCCACGTATCCGATGCCGCCCAGGCATTCCTGCGCTTCGTTGATGAAGGCAGGTGCGCGCTTGCAGATCCAGTATTTGCCAATGGCGGTGGCGATGCGGGCAAAGGCCGCTTCACGGGCATCACGCGGTGCGGCATCGACCGCCCGCGCCACGCGCATGGTCAACGCCACCGAGGCTTCGCTTTCCAGTGCCAGATCGGCCAGCACATTGCGCATCAGCGGCTGGTCCAGCAGTAGGCGCCCGAAGGCCTTGCGCTGGCGGGTGTGGTGCATGGCCTGCACCAGCGCCTGGCGCATCTGAGAGCTCGACCCCACCATGCAATCAAGCCGTGTCAGCTTGACCATCTCGATGATGGTCGGCACGCCGCGCCCTTCCGCCCCCACCAGGTAGGCAGTGGCGCCCTGGAACTCCACCTCGGACGAGGCATTGCTCCAGTCGCCCAGCTTGTCCTTCAGGCGCTGGATGCGCACGGCGTTGAGGGAGCCGTCCGGCAGCACGCGCGGCATCAAGAAGCAGCTCAGCCCCGACTCGGCCTGCGCCAGCACCAGGTGCGCATCGCACATGGGCGCGGAGAAGAAGAACTTGTGGCCGACGATCTCGTAGCTGCCATCGGCCTGGCGCAGTGCGCGCGACTCGTTGCTGCGCACATCGGAGCCGCCCTGCTTCTCCGTCATGCCCATGCCCATGGTGCAGGCCGTCTTCTGGGTTGCCGGCAGCGTGCGCGGGTCGTAGGCCGTGGCCGTGAGCAGCGGGATCCACTGGCGGGCCAGCTCGGGCGAATGGCGCAGCGAAGGGATCGCCGCGTGCGTCATCGTCAGAGGGCAGCCCGTGCCAGCATCCGGCTGGCTGTTGAGGTACATCAGCGCGGCACGCACCACGTGGGCACCCGGGCGCTCCTCATGGCGCCACGAGAAGCTGTGCACCTCGGCCTGCATGGCCTGACGCATCAGCTCATGGTAGGAGGGGTGGAAATCCACCTCGTCGACACGGCGACCGTGGCGGTCAAACCCGCGAAACTGCGGCCGATGGCGGTTGGCCAGCTCGCCGTGCTCCACCAACTCGCCACCGGCCAAGGCGCCGTGGCGAGACAGCTGATCCTGCGCCCAATCCCCGCCGTTGAAGGCCACCGCCTCCCGCAACGGTTGATCGCTCTCCCAGAGGTTGAGGCTGGGCAGGGGCTGCGGCTGATTCTTCACCTCATGGGTGGCGAACTGGGATTTGAGCGACATGAAAAACCTGGGCGACATGGGTGGTGTTCGAATGCTGAAAATTACATTCGAAAAACAATCATGTCAATTTAAGTAATTACCCGGTCGTGGTTGCTTCACCATGCGCAGGCGCGCGTTTGCGGCGCCGGCCCCACCAGCGGGCCAGCTCAATGCTGATCACGCTGGCGCCCAGCCAGGCCAGCCCCAGAGCCAGGCCGGCCAGCACATCACTGGCGAAATGCACCCGCAGGAACATGCGGCTGGCGCCGATCGTGCAGGCCAGCGCCAGCATCAGCAGCGCCACGGGCCCATGCCAGCGCGCCGGCAGCAGGCGCAGCGCCAGATAGGCCAACATGCCATAAGCCACCACGGAGCCCGAGCTGTGGCCGCTGGGAAAACTGAAACCATCGGCCTGGACCAGGCCATCGTCATGGATAGGCCGCACGCGGGCGAACACGCGCTTGAGCGTGGTGTTGAGCAAACCACCGCCGGCCAGCGTCATCACCCAAGCCACCGCCAGCCCGACGCGCCCGCGCCAGCACAGCAGCAAGGCGACCAGCACGCACAGGCCCACCAGCGTGGCTGTGTCACCCAGGCGTGTGAGCGCCGCAAAGACCTGCAAGGCCTCCTGCGGCACGCTGCGGCTCAGGGCATCGGTGAAGGCCTGGTCCGCCAGCCCCATCCGCCTGCCGGTGCCCAGCTTGTCCGAGATCTCTGCAAACATCGCCGCACCACCCACGATGGCACCGAACGCCGCGACCGAGCGCAGGGCAAACGCCAGCCAGGGGTTGGACAGCAGTGGGCGCCGCGATGCGGCCCAGCGCGATGCCATTCTCCACACGCCCCACGACAAGGCCAACAGCGCGGTCAGCGACATGAGGAACAGCACCAACGCGTGCTGTCCCGCCCAATCAGCCATGCGCAAAAGCAGATCGCCATCGTAGGGAAGCGTTTGCGGAGCCGTGGGTGCGGGCATGGGCACTTGGGACATAGGCTGCACGGTGAACACCAAAATCGGCAGCACAAACAAAAATGCCTGATTTCCGGGGAAATCAGGCATCGGTATGCGGTTTATTCGATGGGGTGGCTGATGGGATACCACACGCCACCAAAACAGTGCCATCGCCGCTGGGAGTTTTTGAAGCTGCCACACGCGCCTGTATGACAGTCAGTGTAACAGGTAAGGAACTTGCCGAATCCAACTGACTAGGGCCTCCGACACCAGTTACGCGCGTTACCGCTGTTACCTCAGTTCTCCATCAACT
>CALAKR010000342.1 GCA_937923225.1 uncultured Aquabacterium sp.
ATACCCCACTACACGCTGGAGAAGCGCTACATCCACAAGGATGGGCACCCAGTCTGGATCAACCTGACAGTGGCCCTGATCAGCAAGACCAATGGCGAGCCCCACTACTTCATCGCCATCATCGAGGACATCCAGGGCCGCAAGGACACCGAAGAGGCCCTGTCGGCCCTGCGCCACCAACTGGAGATGCGGGTGCTGGAGCGCACCCAGGAGCTGAGCCAGGCCAATGACCGGCTGGCCGTGGCCCTGCACCAGGGGCAACTGGCCTCGCGCACACTGGCCGCCCGAGAAGCCGAGCTGGTGGCCATCCTGCGCAACGCGCCCGATGCCTACATCAGCATGGACGACAACGGCCGGATCACGGAATGGAATCGCCAGGCCGAAGTGATGCTGGGCTGGGAGCGCAGTGAGGCCCTGGGCCAGGCCCTTGACCTCCTGATCGTGCCTGAAGCACTGCGCGAGGCGCATCGCCACGGCCTCAAGCGCTACCTGCGCACCGGCGTGGCCAAGGTGATCAACCAGCGTGTCGAGCTCAACGCGTTGCGCCGCGATGGCACCGAGTTGCCCGTCGAGATCCGCATCACCGCCTTGCCCATCGACAGCGGGCAGCTGTTCTGCGCCTTCATCACCGACATCACCGAGCGCAAGCGCCTGCAGTCTCTTCTGCTAGCCCAGGCCTTGCGCGACCCCCTGACCGGGCTGCCCAATCGCCGCGCCCTGCTTGAGCGCCTGCCCGAGGCCGTGGCCCGAGCCAAGCGCTCGGGGCAGGCGCTGGCCGTGCTGTTCATCGACCTCGATGGTTTCAAGGCCATCAACGACCGCCTGGGCCACCAGAGCGGTGACACCGTGCTGCAGCAGTTTGCCGAACGGGTCTCCACCTGCATCCGGCGCAGCGACACCCTGGCCCGCCTGGCCGGCGACGAGTTCGTGGTGCTGCTCGAAGGCATGGCCGATCCAGAGCAGGATCCGGCGCAGGTGGCCCGCAAGATCCTGGCCGAGGCAGCCGAGCCTTTTGAACTGGGCGAAGGTGTCCAGGGCCGCATCGGCGCCAGCATCGGCATCGCGGTCTACCGCCGTGGCGACCTGGAGGACAGCGACCTGCTGCTCAAGACCGCCGACGAGCGCATGTACCGCGCCAAGGCCGAAGGCAAGGGCCAGGCCTGGATGGTGGCCAGCGGTCTGGCACCCGCGCCTCAGGAAGGCGAAGAAGGCGCCAACATCATCTGACCGGCACGCTCCTCGTCAGGGCAGGTTCAAGGCTCAGCCGGCCGTCGCACTGAGCAGGGGCTCCGCGGGCTGGCGGGCCAGCGCCCAGGTCTCGAAGGCCGCCGGCGCCATGGGCGCCCCGAACAGGTAGCCCTGGTAGGTGGTGCAGCCCAGCCGCCGCAGCACCTCGCGCTGCGCCTGGGTCTCCACCCCTTCGGCAATGACGCTGAGCTGCAGTGCCTGCGCCAGCGCCACGATGGAGCGGGCAATGGCCGCATCACTGGGGTCGCTCAAGATGTGTCGAACGAAGGACTGGTCGATCTTGACCTGGCTGAGCGGCAAACGCTTCAAGTAGGTCAGCGATGAATAGCCCGTGCCGAAGTCATCGAGCGAGAAGCGCACGCCACAGGCCTTGAGCGCACCCATGCGGGTCACCACCGCTTCCACGTCGTCGATCAACACGCTCTCCGTGAGCTCGAGCTTGAGCCGCCTTGGGTTGGCCCCGCTTCGTTGCAACGCCATCACCACCTGGTCCACGAAATCAGGCTGGTGGAACTGCCGCACGCTGACGTTCACCGACAGCGTCAGATCCTTGAACACCGGATGCCGGGCCCAGATGGCCAGTTGCTGGCAGGCCTGCATCAGCACCCAGTCGCCCAGCGGCAGGATCAGGCCCGACTGCTCGGCCACCGGGATGAACTCGGCCGGCGACACCAGCCCCTTTTGGGGATGGCGCCAGCGCAGCAGCGCCTCCGCACCCACCAGGCGGCCGTCATCCTGCACCTGGGGCTGCAGGTGCAGCAGGAACTCGCCGCGCTGCAGGCCGCGGCGCATGTCGGCCTCCAGGGCCGTGCGCTGGCTGATCGCCGCCTGCATGGCCGGATCGAAAAAGCGCAAGGCGTTGCGCCCGGCGGACTTGCCCTCGTACATGGCCAGGTCCGCCTGCTTCATCAGCTCTTCCAGGCTGACCAGGGCATGGCCCGCGCCGAACAGGGTCACGCCGATGCTGCAGGTGCTGTGGTGCTCATGCCCTTCGAGCTGACACGGGCGGGCCAGCACGTTGAGCAGGCGTTCGCCCACCTCGCGCGCCTGGGTCGCTGATTCCTGCGCATCGGCGCTCAGCGCCTGCAGCACGACGACGAACTCGTCACCGCCCAGGCGGGCCAGGGTGTCGCGCTCGCGCAGGCAGGCCTGCATGCGGGTGGCCAGTTGCTGCAGCAACTGATCGCCCATGTCGTGGCCCAGGGTGTCGTTGAGGGCCTTGAACTCGTCCAGATCGATCAGCAGCACGGCCCCCGCATGGGCCTCCAGCGTACTGGCCAGCAGGGCCTGCTGCAGCCGTTCCTGCAGCAGCCGCCGGTTGGGCAGGCCGGTGAGCGAATCGTAGAACGCCAGTTGCTCGATGCGGGCTTCGGCCTGCTTGTGTTCGGTGATGTCGGTGAAGCTGCCCACACAGTAGGTGGGCTCGCCATGGGCAGAGCGCACCATGGTCAGGCTCAGGCGCTTGGGGTAGACCTCACCGTTTTTGCGCTGGCTCCATAGATCACCCACCCAGCGGCCACGCTCGGCCAACTGGCGGCCGATGGTGTCGTACAGATGAGGCTCGTTGGCATCGCTTTGCAGGATGCTGGCTGGCAGGTAGCGCACCTCCTGCAGGGTGTAGCCGGTGATGTCGCAGAAGGCCTGGTTGACCTGCAGGATGGTGCCCTGCTCGTCCAGCACCATGATGGCATCCTGTGATTCGAAGGCTGTGGCGGCCAGCCTCAAGGCCATGTCGGCGCGGCGCATGCGCACCTCGGCATCTCGTACACGCACGTACATCACCATCAGCATCAGGGCCACGGTGGCAGCGCCTGCACCCGCCACGTTCATCAGCAGGTGCGGGGATTGATCAGACCTGTCCTGGGCCTGCGACCGCCCAGCCAGTGCGGCCAGGCCAGCGTCATCGCCCACCGTGAGGCCATGCGCGGTGATGAAGACGAAGAGCAGAACCACCGCCACCAGCGACACTGCCGAAGGCAACAGCACGTGGCGCACCAGGCGCACGGGGGGATCGCTCTGATCACCAGAAAGGGGCCGGGCCTCTTCTTCCTTGCTGGTGGGCAGCACCCAGTTGGAAGTGTTCATGGAACCCGCCTGCGTGGACAAGCTGCGGGCCACTCCATGGCAGGAACGTCAGCGAACGAAGGGGAGACTGGGAAGAGGGGGTACAACATGGCGCAGAACTTCGAGGCCATGCTAGGACGCCGCGATGCGCGGCAGCTTGATCTGTCACAAGCCTGGGGGCTCATGTCCGCCAATGGCAATGTGCGCGGCGGATCAACAAGGGTGTGTCGGGGTAACAGGTCCCGGGATACCGGTCAGCAGCATCTCGTCCCCCGCGGAAGCAGATGCCTGATGTCAGGTCAGCGCAGTGTTCAGGCCGCGGCGCGACGGCGGCGGGTCATCATGCCGACCAGGTCCAGACCACCCAGGGCCATGGCGTAGGTGCTGGGCTCGGGCACAGCAGCCACCTGGTCCACCTGCAGCGCCAGCACCTGCGAGAAGCCAGCGCTCAGCGTGAGGGTGTAGGAGGTGATGGGCGTGCTCACGCCAGACAGGTCCCAGGTGTAGGTGTGCAGGTCGGAGACACCGCCGTTGAGCACGCTGCTCACGCTGGTGGCGCTCAAGGCTTCGCTGCCGCCATTGAGGCTCAACGTCAGCGTGAACGGCGCGGCGCCGAACTGGGCGTCGAAGTCGTTGATGATGCCCTGGAACACCAGCGAGCCGATGTTGCTGGCCACGGTGCTGTCAGTGAAAGTGAACACCGAGTTGCTGCCATACAGACCATAGCCCGCCGGGTAGTGCGAGCCCGACAGGCGCGTGAACACGGCATCACCCGATCCAGCCACATTGGAGCCGGTGCCAGCGATGAGCTCGGCTTCGGTCAGCGCGCCGCTCGTGCGGTTGCGGTTGAGTTCGTTCCAGCCATCGACCGAGACGGAACCCGCCACATCGACGATGCCTTCGTCAGTGGCATTGGCCTGGGCCAGGCCCGTTACAGCCAGTACGGCCAGGCCAACCATCGTCTTGCCAAACATCGCATTCATTTGAAAACAGTCCTGTCATTGCAAAAAACAACCCGCGCGAAGGCGGGCACAAAGGCGCTGGCCGCCCACCCGATGGGCACAGGCGGCAGCTCATTCTCCGATGAGAATGAGATTCATTCCCAATAATGGGGTAAACCATGTCAAGGGATGAAAAGACCAAAGCTGGGTTTTCAGGCCCCCTGGCTGAGGGGGATGCCCTGGCACGCCCGTCGGCTTGGCAAGACGATGTACGGTAGGCCCTGCACACCGACCATCATTCATCCGGGGATCCACTCATGGCGCCTGACGCCACTCTTTCACCGACTCCATCGACACCGTCTGGCGACACCTACCGCACACCCGCCCTGCCCGATTCGCCACTTCGCTTCATCCTGCATTTCGTGCGGCGCTACCGACACTGGTATGCGCTGATCACGGTGCTTGAAGCGTTCAACGCCGCCTGCGGCATCCTGCTGCCCTACGCCTTGGGCACCATCTTCAAGGCCGTGACCGACAGCCAGGGCCAGGCCGCGGCCACCCTGGCCAGCCTGAAGGCACCGGTGCTGCTGTTCATCGGCCTGTGCGCGGGCGAGGTGGTGTTCGGCCGCCTGGCGGGCGCGGTGCAGGTACGGCTTGGGCCACGACAGCGCCAGCAGGTCGTGCGCGAGATCTACCACTACCTGCAGCACCACTCGCAGCGCTACTTCAGCAACCACTTCGCAGGGGCCCTGGCACACCGCATCAGCGAGACCTCGCTGGGCGTCACGCAAACGCTGTGGTCGCTGATCACCGAGTTCTGGCCGACCACCATCGTGCTGGGCGTGACGGTGGGGCTGCTGTTCCAGGCCCAGGCCTCGCTGGGGTGGTTCGCGCTGGGCTGGACGGTGCTGTTCGTCGGCCTGTCCTACCTGCTGGCCAGGCGCGCCCGTGTGCACGTGATCCGGGCCGCCGCCGCGCGCAGCGACACCACCGGCGCCGTGGTGGACTCGGTGACCAATCTCACCAGCGCACGCTTGTTCGCCCGCCTGGGCCATGAACGCACCCACCTGGAAGGCCACCTCGGCCGCGAACTGTGCGCCATCCGCATCTCCAACGGCTACGCCGAGCGTGTGCGCTGGTTCCAGTTCACGGCCGCCGCGGTGTTCAAGGTCGGGCTGCTGTGCTTCGCGCTGCAGCTGTGGGCGGATGGCCGCATCGGCGTGGGCGATTTCGTGATGACCGTGAGCCTGTCCCTGATGGTGATCAACGAGGCGCGCAACCTGAGCCGTCGCTTTCTGGAGTTCTTCGAGTACATCGGCAACGTCGCCAATGGCGTGCACACCATCGTGCGCCCTCACGAGGTCGTGGATCCGCCCGATGCGCGCGAAGCCGCCATCACCCAGGGCCACATCCGCTTCGAATCTGTGCGCTTCGGCTACACCCCGGAGGCCCCGGTGTTCGATGGCCTGAGCGTGGACATCCCCGCCGGCCAGCGCGTGGGGCTGGTGGGCCTGTCGGGCTCGGGCAAATCCACCTTCGTGAGCCTGCTGCTGCGGCTGTACGACCCGCAGTCCGGCCGCATCGTGATCGACGGCCACGACATCCGCACCCTGACGCAGGACTCGCTGCACAGCCAGCTCAGCCTGATCCCTCAGGACCCGAGCCTCTTTCACCGCTCGCTGATGGACAACATCCGCTATGGCCGCATCGAGGCCAGCGACGACGAGGTGATCGAGGCCGCGCGGCAGGCCCATGCCGACGAGTTCATCCGCAAGATCAAGGATGGCTATGCTTCGATGGTGGGCGAGCGTGGTGTGAAGCTCTCGGGCGGGCAGCGCCAGCGCGTGGCCATCGCGCGGGTGGTGCTCAAGAACGCACCGGTGCTGATCCTGGACGAAGCCACCTCGGCACTCGATTCGCTCACCGAGCAGGCCATCCAGGACACGCTGGAGCGCGTGATGAAGGGCAAGACCGTGATCGTCGTGGCGCATCGGCTGTCCACCATCGCGCATCTGGATCGCATCCTGGTCTTCGATCAGGGCTGCATCGTGGAAGACGGTTCGCACACCGACCTGCTGGTCCGGCGTGGCGCCTACTGGCAGCTGTGGAGCCGCCAGGCAGGCGGCTTCCTGTCCGATGATCCGGATGGCACACCGCATCAGACCGCTCGCCCTGCCAGCCGGCCCGAGGCGGACTGACGGCAATTCGTCACACTCGATTCACCCATCTGCCGAAGGGCCTTTGGCACAGGCCGGGGCTGACGCTTAGAGTAGGTGTCCCGGCACGATCAGTCTTGCCCATGCAGACGCTGTACATCATTCAACTGGAGGAGCCCGGCAGCCTGGCCCAGCCCTTGCCGCCGCTGCCGCCTTCTGTCGAGTTGCACACCGCACGCGATGTGCTGTCCCTGAAGAACCTGCTCGACAGCCATCAGGCCGCTGGCGTGATCAGCCCTGCCACCGTGTGGGGCCGCGATGCCACCGAACTGCTCACGCACCTGCCTGGCGTGGCTGCTTACGTGTTGCTCAGCAACGCGCCGGGCCCGACTGGTGGACGTGGTGCAGCAGCTGTCCATGACCCGCAGCCTGACCGAGGTCATGGCCATTGTCCGCAGGGCAGCGCGGGACTTGAGCGGCGCCGATGGCGCCACTTTCGTGCTGCGTGACGGCGACCAGTGCTACTACGCCGATGAAGACGCCATCTCGCCGCTGTGGAAAGGTCAGCGCTTTCCCATGCAGGCCTGCATCAGCGGCGTGGCCATGATGCAGCGCGCGCCCGTGATCATCGAGGACATCTACGAAGACGAGCGCGTGCCCCATGCGGCCTACGCCGTCACCTTCGTGCGCAGCCTGCTGATGGTGCCCATCCGTGCCGAGTCACCCAATCGGGGCCATCGGCACCTACTGGGCCACGCAGCGCCACGCCACACCGGAAGATGTCGAGCTGATGCAGGCCCTGGCCAATGCCACCTCGCTCACCATCGAGAACGTGGGCTTCCAGAAGGACCTGGAGCGACGCGTCATCGAACGCACGCTGGACCTGGAACGCACCAACCAGGAACTGGAGGCCTTCTCGTCGTCGGTGTCGCACGACCTGCGCAACCGGCTCAATGCCATCCTGGGCTTCAGCTCGCTGCTGGAGATGCAGGCCAGCCCGCGGCTCGAGACCGCCCAGCAGGGCCACATCCACACCATCCGCGATTGCGCCTCGCAGATGAAGCAGACCATCTCCGACCTGATGACCCTGGTCCACGCCGGGCGCCAGGAGGTCGAGACAGGGCTGATCGATGTGAGCGTGCTGGCACAGCAATCGGTGGCCGACCTGCGCAAGGGCAGCGCCCTGCCGGACGCCGAGGTGCAGATCACGCCTTGCCTCACGGCCTACGGTGATGCCGGCCTGTTGCGCCTGGCGCTGGACAACCTGCTCTCCAACGCCTTCAAGTACTCGTCGAAGCAGCAGCATCCCAAGGTCGTGATCGGCGCATCGCCCACGGCCCCTGCCGACAAGGTGCAACTGTTCATCCAGGACAACGGCGCAGGCTTCGATCCCCGCTACGCCGATCGCCTGTTCAAGCCCTTCGTGCGCCTGCACGATGAAAGCGAGTTCCCTGGCACCGGCCTGGGCCTGACCATCGTGCGCCGGGCCCTCGAACGCCTTGGGGGGAGCACCTCGGCCGAGTCGCAATTGGGCATCGGCACCACCTTTCGCATCACCTTGCCCAGCCAGCCCATGCGGGCCGCCGCGCCTGCCTCCATCGCCGCCGAACTGCTGTGATCTGCGGCTTCCCACAGCCGCCCGCCGCCAGCCCCACTGCGATGATCTGACGATGCGCAGGGTTGGTTCCGTCTTCTGGTTTTGGCTGGCGACCCTGCTCTCGCTGGGTCATGTCGCCACGCCGCTGCTGCATGAACAGGCCCACGCTGCAGGCCTCTTCGATTCAGGCCTTTTCGCGCCTCATGCCCATGCGCCGCAAGCCGGCGATGAAGACAGGCTGCCGTCCGACGACGACGACACCATCGACCACTGCGCTGTCTGCGCGCACTTCGCCGGGCTGCATCTGCTGCTGGGCGACCAGGTCTCGCCCACGGCCCCAGCCGCACAGCTCGGCACAGCCACGCCCCCGCTGACCGCCCGCTCGGGCACAGCGCAGCGGACATGGCTGCGCCCGGCCACACGGGCCCCACCCTCCAGCATCTCCCCCAACGCCTGACCTCGCGCGCCTGGCCATCCCGCCGGCGTGCCCTGTGCCGCCGTCACAGAGCGCACAGCGCTTTCCTTTGGTGATGCGGACAGCCTTGTCCGTGGAGATGCTTTCGTGTCGATGAACCACAAGCTGCTGCCCCTGGCCGCGGCCTCCCACTTCCTTTGCCTGGGCGCCATCGCCCAGACCACCGATGCCCCTGTGTCCACCCTCGGCGATGTCATCGTGCGGGCGGGCACCACCGGTGCCCTCACCCCGTCCACCCTGCTGACCTCGGTCGACGTGCTGGGCGCCGACAAGATCGAAGACCAGACCGTGGCCCAGAGCTGGGAACTGGTCGGCCGGCTGCCCGGTATCCAGTTGACCGAAACGCGCATGGGCGCGGAATCCGGCAAGGCCACCTTCCGCGCCTTCAACGGCGAGGGCTACATCAACGGCATCAAGGTGCTGATCGATAGCATCCCCAGCAACGTCAACAGCGGCAACCAGCGCTTCATCGACATGATCTTCCCGCTGGAGATCGACTAGGGCCTGTTAACACTACCGCAAGCCATCGGCGATCAGAGCAAAGCAGATGAATGCGATGAACATGACGTCGAGCTTCTCGAATCTGGAGAAGA
>CALAKR010000343.1 GCA_937923225.1 uncultured Aquabacterium sp.
GCGTCGATCTGGTCGTAGGCCTTGGCTTCGCCGCCGAACTTCTTGGACAGCACGGTTGCGATGGCAGCCGTCAGGGTGGTCTTGCCGTGGTCAACGTGACCGATGGTGCCCACGTTCACGTGCGGCTTGGTCCGTTCAAACTTGCCTTTTGCCATTTGCGCGCTCCAGCGTTCTAAGAATGAGCCTGAGGGGATTTGAGAGGTGTGGTGCCCATGGGCAGGATCGAACTGCCGACCTCCCCCTTACCAAGGGGGTGCTCTACCACTGAGCCACATGGGCATCGACACGGGTCTGGAAGCCAACCGCGCTTAATGGCTTACGCCTGCGCTTGCATCCACACCACTGTCGACACGTCTACCCCGAAAATCGGGAAGACCGCGAGTTTAGCACGCGAACCATGACAGAACCGCGACCTGGAGCGGGAGACGGGAATCGAACCCGCGTCATTAGCTTGGAAGGCTAAGGTTCTACCATTGAACTACTCCCGCCCGGGAGCCATTCATGATCACACGATCACGTGTCTTGCCTGGTGGAGGGGACAGGATTCGAACCTGTGTACGCATAAGCGGGCAGATTTACAGTCTGCTGCCTTTAACCACTCGGCCACCCCTCCGGCAAGCCCTAGATATTAGCACAGGATTTGGCGCGCAATCAAGGAAGCGCCAAATTTGTGCACATCACGCCGCTGCGGTGTGCGGCGCAGGCCGGGGGCGCCTGAGCATGGGCGCCTCCACCAGGTGCCACGAGAGCCAGGCCAGCGCCACGACCAGGCCCAGCACCAGGGCCAGGCCGCCCCAGGGGCTGGCCTGGAACACGCCGAAGTGCACCAGCAGCTGGATCAGGGGAAAGTGCAGGATGTATATCCCGTAGGACAGATCGCCATGACGCGTGGCATTGCCCAGCCACGGCAAGCCGAAGGCGGCGTAGAACACTGCCCCGGCCAGGGCCAGCGGGAACAGGTAGTTCAGCTCGAAAGCCAGCGCCAGGCCCAGCAGAACCACGCTGACCGCCCCCAGCGGCCAGCCCCGGGCCTTCAAACGCTCGCGCTCGTAGTAGCACCAGGCGCCGGGCAGGAAAAACATCAGCCAGCCAGGCATCTGCTTGGCCAGCTCGATGTACACGCCACGGCCGGTGGCCTCACCCAGGGCCGTGAAACCGCCCCACCACAGGCAGGCCAGCACAAAGCCCAGGCCCAGCACGGCGTGGTGCCCCAGCCGGCGCACCAGCCACACGAACAAGGGCACCACCATGTAGAACATCAGCTCGACCTTGATCGTCCACAGTGCGCCATTGACGGCCGTGTACGGCTGCCCCTCGAACACACCGGGCAGCGTGGGCTGGATGAAGTTGAGGAAGATCAGGTTGCCCCAAAGGTAGCGCCAGGTGTCGCTGTGCTGCCAATAGTCGGACCAGGCCAGGGTGCTCACCCACGCCCCCATCAGCACACTGAGCACGATCACCACGGCATAGGCCGGCACGATGCGGCGCAGGCGCTTGTCGACGTAGCGGCCCAGGCGCGGGGTCTGCTCGTAGCTCTGGAAGACCAGGTAGCCGCTGATGATGAAGAAGGTGCACAGGGCCACCCGCGCATCCAGCCAGTGCAGCCAGGCCAGCGCAGGCTCGGCCGTGAGGTCGTGGATGTGCAGAGCCATCACGCCCGAGGCGGCCAGCAGGCGCAGCACATCGAAGTTGTTGTGGTGCCGGGTGGGCAGGGTTGCAGGGGTACGGCTCATGCGGAGGGCGGCCTCAGGCGGCGCTCAAAGGCTTCCAGGGCTTGAGGACAAGGGCCAGCAGCAGCAGGCTGATGGCGCCGGCGGCCGTGGCCCAGGCCAGTTGCCACCACGGCAGGGGCGGCAAGCCCGGCGCCACCACCATGCCAGCCAGCGCCAGCAGGGCGGCGCTGCCAGCCAAATGCGGCCACAGCGGCACCCGCCCCCACAGGCCGCTGCGCCACCACAGCAGGCCGCCATTGACGACGATGCCCAGCAGCAGGGCTGCGGCCATGCCCTGCACGCCGAAGGCCCAGGCCAGCAGGGGCAGGCTCAGCGCCTGCGCCAGGCCGCCGGCCAGCTCGCATTCGAAGGGCAGGCGGGTGTTGCCTGCCGCATGGTTGTAGCGGCCCAGCAGCAGGTTCCAGCTGGCCACGACCAGGCTCACGGCGTACCAGGCCAGCACGGGGCTGAGCACCTCTGCCCCATGGACGCGTGGGAACAGCAGTGCCACCAGCGCCTGCGTGGACAGCAGCAGGCCCACAGCCGCCGGGCACGACACGGTGGTGACCAGGGCCAGCCCCTGGCGCAGCACCGCCAGGCGCTCGGCGCCGGCGGCATGCCGGCTCATCAGGCCCAGCAGCACCTGGTTGACGGCCATCAGCGCCAGCAGCGGCAGGTTGACCAGCTTGCGCGCCAGGTTGAGCACGGTCACGACGCCATCGCCCAGGTAAGAGGCGACGATGCGCTCGAGCAGCATCAGCCCCTGCCCGACACCCGCGCTGCCCAGCAGCGGCGCCAGGCGCACGGCCAACGCCTTGAGGCTGGCCAGATGCGGGCGGCAATCAGCCCACGTCAGGCCCTGGCGGCGCATGGATGGCCACAGCAGCAGGCCCATCGCCGCGCCACCCGCCACGAAGCACCAGGCCAGGCCGACCTCGGTGGTGGCCTGGCGCGCCCAGGCCATGTAGGCCACGGCCGGCAGGTTGTAGAGCAGCGAGCCCAGGCCCGCCAGCACGAAGCGTCCGCGCGCCTGCAAGGGCACGCTCCACAGCGCATGCAGCCACATGCCGGGCACGCTCCAGGCCAGCAGGCGCAGGACGTGTTCGGTGGTGGCGCGCTGCTCCGGCGAGAGGCCGGGGCCCACGACCCAGACCCACAGCGGCGCGCCCAGGCTGAGCACCACGGCCAGCCCCAGGCCCACCAGGCCCAACGAGGCCGTCATGCGCGACAGCCATTGGGATTGCGCCTCCCCTGGTCGCAAGGCCTGCCACAGCGCCAGCCCAGCCGACGAGATCACGCCGCCACCCAGCACCGTGCGGATGGCCTCGGGCAGGAACATCGCGATCAGGAAGGCATCCGCGCGGGCACCGGCCCCCCAGTTGGCCACCAGCAGCCACTCGCGCGCCAGGCCGGCGGCCAGGCCCGTGACGGTGACCATGGCGAGCAGGCCGGCAGCACCCAGCATGGTGTCGCGCGCCCCGCTCAGTGCAGCAAGGTGAACAGGCCCTTGCCGCCCACCTTGTAGTTCAGGCCGCGCACCCGCGTGCCCACGGGCTTGGCACCCTGCCCGGCCACGATCACGTAGGGCTCGATCTTCTTGGAGACCACGCAGTTGGCCGAGACCACGGCCCCCTCGCCCACGTGCGCGCCCATCAGGATCATCGCGCGCGAGGTGATCCAGGCATAGTCCTCAATGCGGATGGGCGCGGAGACGGACCAGAACTCGGGCGCTTCCAGATCGTGCCCTCCTCCGACGATCAGCACGTGCGACGCGATGGTGACATGGTTGCCAATGACCAGCCCCGAACGAGCGTCGATCTGGCAGTGCCAGCCGATGCAGGTGTCGTCACCGATGGTCAGGCTCTCGATGCCAATGACCTCGGTGTGGCGCCACACGGCCGACCCCTTGCCGATCTTGGCGCCGCCCAGGCGCAGCCAGGCCAGACGCACGGTGTGGCTGGGGATCTTGTTGATGAGGATGTTGTAGAGCAGCTCCCACATGCGGCGGCAACGGTCCACGAAGGTGGGCCAGTTCTTGCCGTAGGCGGGCAGCAGCTTGCCGGGCAGTTCGTCGCGCAGCACGGCAAAAAATCGTCTGGCCAGCGGGTGCTTGATGCGTTTCTCGATGTCCAGGCAACAGATGTGGGTGACCACGCCCTCACGGCTGGGCGATTCGAAGGCCACATCGTGGGCCAGCATCCAGTCGTAGGCCTCGGCCAGAGCTTCGGGTGTGGTGTTCAGGCGCGTGGCGTAGTCGGGCAGGCGCTCACGCAGACCGGTGCTGTGCTGGATGCGGTGTTTCATGGGCGGATCACAGGGCGATTCGTGAGCGGCTTGACCACGTCCATCGGGGCTGGCCGGGGCGCGCGCGCCAGCATCAGCCCCATGGCCAGGATCAGCCAGAACAGCGAGATCAGCACCTGGGTGAAGCTGAAGTAGTGGTCGATGAAGCCCGTGGCCAGGGATGCCAGCACGGTGCCCGTGGTGGCGATGCGCAAGGCGTTGTGCGGGCCAACGTGGCGAAAATCGCCGGGCAGGCGCACCTCGCGCCACCAGGCCAGTGTGACCGCGATGAACAGCAGCATGCCGGGCAGGCCCAGTTTGAACCAGTAGTTCAGCCACAGGTTGGAGATGCCGTAGATGCCTTTTTCCGGCACGCTGGCAGGCGTCTCGGCCTTGAAACCCAGGCCAAGCGGGTAGCGCGCAGCGTTGATCGGGAAGTGCGTGTACTCGTCAAAGCGCACGCCGGTGCTCACATCGTTGGACGAGAACAGCGACGCGAAGCGTTTCTGCGCGGGCGGATAGACCAGGAGCAGGCTCACGGCCAGCAAGATGGCAAGAACCAGGCCACGCCCTGCGTAAGGCGTTTTGCGCCAGGCCAGCCAGGCCACGAACACGCCCAGGCACAGCAGCGCGCCACGCGAGCCGCTGAACACGATCCCCGCCGTGCCCGCCACGAACACGAAGGCGCCCAGCACGCGCCGCCAGCCTTGGTTGGCCACGGCATAGAACACCCCCAAGGGCGCTGCGAGCAGCAATGCCGCCCCCGTGGAATTGGGGTGGATCCATGGCGACGGCATGCGACCAGGATCCGCGTAGAAGATGTCCTTGATGACTTCGGGATTCGGGTAGCGCAAGGTCGCGAGAAAAGCCGTCATGCGCGTGGGATCGCGGCTGATGGCAAAAAAGCCCAGCGCAATCACCAGCAACGCGGCAAATCCCAGCAGCAGCGCGAGCATCAGGCGATCACGGGTTTTGTCGTCACGCACCAGCAACGGCAGCAGGAACACCGGCGAGAGGTTGAGCACCCAGCGCGCCCAGTTCAGCGGGCCGATGCCATCGCCCTCCGGCCGCAGTTGCCCCGCCACCATGGGCACCAGCGCCCACAGGGCCAGCCAGCCCAGCAACCGCTCCGGCCGACCGCGGGGCCAGGCCGGCAGGCGGCCACCCAGCCACTGAATGGCCACACCGGCCCAGGTCAGCACCAGCAAGGCCTCAGGCAGTGGCAGGGGACCGGCCTTCATCCAGGGCACGGCTGGTGCCAGCAGTGCAAACAACAGCAGTCCCCGCAGCGGCTGGCTGACGATGGCCACAGCCACCGCTGCACCCACCACAGCCACCATCATCAGGGGTGCACCGCCGAACACCATCAGCGCGCCGAACAGCAGGGGCAGCCCCACCGGCAGCAGCATGGCGCCGCGGGTCACGCCACCTCCTCATTGGCCGCCAGGGGGCCAACGCCCTGCCCTCGCACACCGCCCAGCCGGTGCAACGCGGGCAGGCGCTCGTACAGGGCTTCAAGTTGCGCGGCTGTGGCAGACCAATCGAAGCGCGCAGCCACGTGCGCACGGCCGGCCTCGCCCAGTGCCCTGGCCTGCGTCGGCTGGCTCAAGACGCCGGCCAGTGCCTCGGCCAGGCCCTGGGCCGTGCCGCCAAGGTGGGCGTGCTCACCATCCACCACCTCCAGGCCAGACACGCCCTCGGGCGTGCTGACCAGGGGCAGACCCGCGGCCAGGGCTTCGAGCACCTTGAGCTTGGAGCCGCCGCCGAAGCGCAGCGGCGCCAGAAAGGCGGCGGCCTCGGCCTGCACCGCGGTCAGATCGGGCACGTAGCCGCGCCACTCGATGCGCGCATCGGTGAAACGGCGTGGCCAGGCCTCGGGCAGCGCGTGGCCGCAGACGATGAAGCGCGCCTCAGGCCGCAGGCGCCACAAGCGCGGAAAGACCTCGGTGAGCGCCCATTCGACAGCGTCCACATTGGGGGCGTACTCGTAGTTGCCGACGAACAGCACCTTGTCGTTGCCCACAGCGGGCGTGACCTGCGCGAAGGCACGCGTGTCCACACCGTTGACGACCACGCCGACGGGCTGGCCACCGGCGAGCCGCGTCATGATCCGGGCGTCGGCCTCGGTGACGGCCGCCACGGCACTGGCCTGGGACAGCACGCGGCGCTCCCAGCGACGCGCACGCCACTGGTCATAACGCCCCAGTGGGCGCAGTAACCACGGCCACTTGCCATAGGTGGCCGCCCCCAGCTGCGATTCGATGTTGTGCTCACACAGCACAAACGGCTGCCGGTGGCGACTCAACGGTGCCTCCAGGGGCTGGAAACCATAGCTGTGCTCGATCTGCACCACGTCCCAGCCACCTTCGGCCAGCAGCGCATCAAAGCGTGTTGACAACGCCGGCGCGTGGCCGTTGACCGTGGTTAGCAGCGGCCAGGGCGACAGGGCGGCATGCCACAGCGTGAGCGGATGCCTGAGCGGCCGGCGGGGCAGCACGATCAGCCGTTCGACCAGGGGCTCCAGGCGCGCACGCCCCTCGTCGTCCAGCGGCGTCTTGGACTGCACCAGCAGCGTGATGCGGTGGCCACGCTCGGCCATGCGGCGCAGCAGCTGGTATTGCCGCGACTTG
>CALAKR010000344.1 GCA_937923225.1 uncultured Aquabacterium sp.
GTCGATGTCGATTTCGACCCCGCTGCACCGCAGACGGACACGCTCTCGCTGGACGTGACCGCGACCAACCGTGATCTGCCCACGATGTTATCGGTGGGCACGCCAGGCGGGGATCTCTTCATCGAAGGCGGCACGCTGGCCAGCGAGATCGCCCTGCTGCGCAAACCCACGCCCAGCCACCGCTTCGAGCGCGGCCGTGGTGCGCTGTGGCGCCTGGTCTCGCACCTGTCGCTCAACCATCTGTCGCTGTCGGCTTCGGGGGTAGAGGCCTTGAAGGAGCTGTTCCGCCTGTACGACCTGCCGCGCAGTGCCACCAATCGCCGCCTGGTCGAGGGGCTGGTGGCGGTGGACTACCGGCCCGTCAGCGCCTGCCTGCCAGGCAACCCGTTCCCGACATTCGTGCGTGGCACCGAGGTGCGCCTGTCGGTCACTGAGCAGCACTTCACTGGCTCGGGCCTGCGGCTGCTTGCGCAGGTGCTGGAGCACTTCTTCGGCCTGTACGTGCACGCCAACAGCTTCACTCAGCTCAAGATCGTGTCGGCCCGAACCCAGGAGGACCTCGTCACATGCCCCCGGCGCAGCGGCGACAGCCCATTGCTGTAGTCCGGCAACTGCTGGACGACCCGCACCGCCACGAGTTTTTCCAGGCGGTGCGCCTGCTCGAACGCTGGTTCAGCCAGCAGGAGCAACTCACGCCCAACGAGGTGTGGAGCACGCGGCTGCGCTTTCGCAATTCGCTCTCGCTGAGCTTCGCGCCGAGCGAGATCGCCGCGCTGACCGTGCGGCCCAGGCCTGACGAGCCGGCGCAGAACGACGAAGCCGCCAGGGAGGGCTTTGAGCGCGCCAGCCTGGTTGAGCAGATCGAGATGACACCGGCCTTCATGGGTCTGCTGGGCGTCAATGGCACGCTGCCGATGTTCTACACAGAGACGTTGGCCCATCGCGAGCTGTACCAGCGCGACAGCGCGGCTCGGGCCTTTCTGGACATCTTCCAGCACCGTGCCGTGGTGCTGTTCTACCAGGCATGGCGCAAGCACCGCCTGCCCCTGCAGTTCGAGCAGGACAGGCGGCGCCATTTCCTGCCCCAGGTGCTGTCGCTGGCCGGGGTGGGGCAACCAGCCCTGCGCGCACGCCTCAAAGCCGACGAAGGCGGGGTGGCGGATGACGCCTTGGCGCATTACGCGGGCCTGCTGCAGCAACGGCCGATGTCGGCCACTCTGATCGGGCGGGTGCTGACGCGCTACTTCCGGGTGCCCGTGGCGGTGGAGCAGTTCATCGGCCGCTGGTTCACCTTGCCTGAGGGCAGCCAAACCAGCCTGGGGCTGGGCTGTGCACAGCTGGGCCAGGGCGCCGTGGTGGGCGAGCGTGTGTGGCAGCGTGACCTGCGCCTGCGCCTCACGCTGGGCCCGATGCCGCATGACCGCTTCACGCGCTTCCTGCCCGGCGGCACCGGCGCCAAGGCCTTGCGCGAGTTGCTGACCCTGTTCACCGGCGTCTCGCTGGAGTACGAGGTCCGCCTGAAGCTGCTGGCCTCGGATGTGCGCCCGGCAGTGCTGGTCGATACGTTGCCAGAGGGGCAGGGAGCAGGCCCCCGTCTGGGCTGGGATGCCTTCCTGGTGACGAAGCCCTCGGCCAGTGATCGCGACGAACCCGGCTACGACCTGCACTCGCTGGCCTGACTCACCAGCGCAGACCCATCAAGAACACAGACCAATCCAGGGAAGACACAACGATGAGCAGCAACTCTCTCAAGACCCTCATCTCCAAGCTCAACGACCCGTGCCGCCGCGCGGCCGAGCGGGCGGCCAGCCTGTGCATGTCGCGCGGGCATTTCGAGGTGGACCTGGAACACTTGCTCCTGGCCCTGCTGGAGCAGCCCCGTGCCGACCTGGCCCTGCTGTGTCGTCGCTTCGAGGTGCCGGTGTCATCGCTCAGAGCCGACCTGGAGGCCGAACTGGCGCGCCTCAAATCCGGCAACACCCGCACACCGGTGTTCGGCCCGCACTTGCCCACCTTGCTGGAGCACGCCTGGCTTATCGCCTCGCTGGACAGCCAGTCGCCGCGCATCCGCAGCGGGCACCTGCTGCTGGCCTTGTTGACGGATACGGGGCTGCGCCAGATGGCCTCGCGTGCCAGCCTGCTGTTCTCGCGCTTCAATGTCGATGAACTCAAGCACCGATTGGCCGAAATCACCGAAGGCTCCGAAGAGCAACCCTTGAGCGGGGCCAGCCTGCAACCCGCTGATGGCATGGTTCTGCCTGCCGATGCCAACCACACGGCGCCATCGCCCACGCCCGCGCTGGACCAGTTCACCACCAACCTGACGCAGCGCGCCCGAGATGGCAAGCTTGACCCGGTGATCGGCCGCGAAACCGAGATCCGCCAGACCATCGACATCCTGATGCGCCGCCGCCAGAACAACCCCATCCTGACCGGCGAGGCGGGCGTGGGCAAGACGGCCGTGGTCGAAGGCCTCGCCTTGCGCATTGCCGCCGGTGACGTGCCTGATCCCCTGCAAGGCGTGGCCCTGCATGTGCTGGACATGGGCCTGCTGCAGGCCGGTGCCAGCGTCAAGGGCGAGTTCGAGAACCGCCTCAAGGGCGTGATCGACGAGGTCAAGAAAAGCCCGCACCCCATCATCCTCTTCATCGACGAGGCCCACACCATGATCGGTGCCGGCGGGCAGGCCGGCCAGAACGACGCGGCCAACCTGCTCAAGCCGGCCCTGGCACGGGGCGAGCTGCGCACCGTGGCCGCCACCACCTGGAGCGAGTACAAGAAATACTTCGAGAAGGACGCCGCCCTGGCGCGTCGCTTCCAGGTGGTCAAGGTGGAGGAGCCCAGCGAGCCCGTGGCTGCCGCCATGCTGCGCGCCATGGCGCACCTGATGGAATCGCACTTCAAGGTGCGCGTTCTGGACGAGGCCATCACCGAGGCCGTGCGGCTGTCGGCCCGCTACATCAGTGGTCGTCAGCTGCCTGACAAGGCCGTGAGCGTGCTGGACACGGCCTGCGCCAAAGTGGCGCTGTGCCACAGCGCGGTGCCGGCCCGCTTGGAAGACCAGCACCAGGCCCTGGCCCGGTTGGAGACGGAGATCGCCGCCCTGGCGCGCGAAACCAAGGCCGGCGCATCGCACGGTAATCGCCTGGACGAACTGCATGCCCGGCGTGATGTGCTGCGTCAGTCGATCGACACCTTGAGCACACAGCACGAGGCCGAGAAGGCCCTGGTTGCCCGTGTCGCCGAGCTGCGTGGCCGGCTCGAAACCTTCGACCCGACCGACGCCTCTGCGCCCGATGCACAGGCCACCGCCGACTTGCGCGCGGAACTGGCCGAGGCCCGCCAATCTCTGGCTGCCCTGCAGGGCGACACCCCCATGCTGCCGATGCAGGTCGATGGCGCCGTCGTCGCCGAGATCGTCTCGGCCTGGACGGGCATTCCCTTGGGCAAGATGGTCAAGGACGAGATCCACACCGTGCTCAAGCTCGGTCCCACGCTCAAGGAGCGCGTGATCGGGCAAGACCATGCCATCGACGCCATTGCGCAGCGCGTGCGCACGGCACGTGCCCACCTGGAGGATCCGAACAAGCCCAAGGGTGTCTTCATGTTCGTGGGCCCCAGTGGCGTCGGCAAGACTGAAACGGCCCTGGCCCTGGCCGACACCCTCTATGGCGGCGAGAAGAACCTCATCACCATCAACATGAGCGAGTACCAGGAGGCGCACAGCGTGTCCGGGCTCAAGGGCTCGCCCCCGGGTTACGTGGGCTATGGCGAAGGCGGTGTGCTGACCGAGGCCGTGCGCCGCCAGCCCCACAGCGTGGTGCTGCTCGACGAGGTCGAGAAGGCCCACCCCGATGTGCTGGAGATGTTCTTCCAGGTGTTCGACAAGGGCGTGATGGACGATGCCGAAGGGCGCGAGATCGACTTCCGCAACACGCTGATCATCCTGACCAGCAATGTCGGATCGTCACAGGTGATGCAGGCCTGCCTCAACAAGGCACCCAGCGAGTGGCCTGACAGTGGATCGCTTGAAGAAGCCTTGCGCCCGGTGCTCTACAAGGCCTTCAAGCCCGCCTTCCTGGGTCGGCTGAAGGTGGTGCCCTACTACGCCATCAGCGACGACGTGCTCGACCGCATCATCCGCCTCAAGCTCGACCGCATCGCGGCGCGCGTCAAGGCGCAGCATCGCGCCAGCTTCGATTACGACAACAAGCTGGTCGATGCCGTGCTGGCGCGTTGCACCGAGGTGGACACCGGCGCCCGCAACGTGGACCACGTGGTCAACGGCACCTTGCTGCCGCAGATCGCCGAGCAGGTGCTCATGCGCATGGCGCAGGGCACGGCCATCGAGCGCATCAAGGTGTCGGCGGCCAAGAGTGGCGACTTCAAGTACACGGTGGCCTGAGCACGGGCTCGCACATTCCAACGATCAACGCTCAGGGAAACCCGCATGACCACGGATGCACAAGCCGCCACCCCCGATGGCCAGGACGATCGCCTGTTGCTGGGCCGCGTGGCCCGGTGCTGTGAGCCGGCTGCGTGGGCGCGCAGCCGCGGCTGGCTGGCTCATGTGGCCTGCCTGGCCGGCGCACCAGGGGGGAGGGATGCCTCGCCCGAGGATTGGGCTGCGTGGCTGTTAAATGCTCGCCCCTCCTTGCGTGCGAAGGCACAACGGCTGTTGCGGAGCATGACGCACCAGGTATGGCGCCTGGAGCCTTCAATCGAACAGGGGGCTGCGGGCGCATCGGTACCGCTGCGCGCTGCCATCCGGGTGGGTGGCCAGCGCTGGCACGTTGCCCTGGCTGCCACGCCTCGGATGCACGTGGTTGCCCTGAGCCAGGCCGGGGAGGGCGTTGCATGACGACCTTGGCCTCCTTGCTGGGCGGTGCCGCGGCCTCCATCACGCAGAACGCGCGCTTCATCACGCTGCACACCGTGCTGGGCGCCGATGCCCTGCTGGCCGAACGTGCACAGATCGACGAGGCCATCGGCCCTTGTGCATCGCCCGATGCAGAGGGCCCGATCGCGGGTTGCCGCATCGACGTGTTCGCCTTGTCGGAGAACGCCCACATCAACCCCCAGGCACTGATGGGCCAGCCAGCCCTGCTGGAGATGCTCACCAGCCAGCACGGCCAGCCACGGCCGTTCCACGGGCATGTCACGCAGGTGGAGCGCCTGGGCTCCGATGGCGGCCTGGCACGCTATCGCCTGCGGATCGAGCCCTGGCTGGCCACGCTGGCGCACCGGCAGGACAGCTGGGTGTTCCAGGGCCAGAGCGTGCCGCAGATCATTGACGAGCTGTTCGCGGACTACGCGGGCCAGGGCAAGCTGGCACCCACCTGGCGCTGGGACCTGGCAGACGCCGCGGCCTACCCGGCGCGCAGCCTGTGCGTGCAGTACCGCGAAACAGACCTGGCCTTTGTGGAGCGCCTGCTGCGCGAAGAAGGCCTGTTCTACTGGTTCGAGCACGAAGGCCAGCCAGGGCAGGCGGCCACACTGGGCAGCCACACCTTGGTGATTGCCGACCACAACGGCGCCTTCAAGCCCAATGCGCAGCCCGGTGTGCGCTTCACGCAGGCCGCCGCAGTGCTGCCCGAGGACAGCCTGCAAGGCTGGCACACTGAGGCCCAACTGCTGCCCGAGGCGGTGCAGCTGGCCAGCCGCGATTACCGCAGCCTGGGCCAGCGGCCGGTGAGCCAGGCCAGCCAGAGCGAGGACTCGGCCCGCTTGGCCGAGTTGCGCCTGGCCGATGTGCCTGGAATCTATGCCTATGAAGACACCGCCCAGGGCGATCGCCTAGCGCTGCGCCAGCTGCAGGCCCTGGATGCCACCCGCCTGCAAGCGCAAGGCCGAGGCACCGTTCGCACCATGGCGCCAGGCCAGCATTTCACCCTGAGCGAGCACCCCGACCACGATGGCACCGACCTGGCTCGTGACACCTTCGTGGTGCTGAGTGCGCGCCACACTGCGCGCAGCAACCTGCAATCGGGCTCGTCTGCGCGGCTGGACCAGTTGCTGGGCCGACTCGTTGACCAGCCGGTGGCCGACGCCACCCCAGGCGACCAGGGCGCCAACGCCACCGACACCCCCTTGTACCAGTGCGAGTTGCGGGCACAGCCCCTGGTCGTATCAGTGCGGCCCTCTCAGTCGGGCCACATCAACCCACGGCCCACCATCGAAGGCAGCCAGACCGCCATCGTGGTGGGCCTGGAAGGCGGCGATGCACCTGCCGTGCACACCGACCGTGATCACCGCATCCGTGTGCAGTTCCACTGGCAGCGGGGCCAGCGCGGCAGCCATCGGCTTGAGCATGCGGCCGGCTCCAATGCGCCAGGCACAGAAGCAGCCGGCACCTGGGTGCGCGTGGCCGAACGGCAAGCGGGGGCCAACT
>CALAKR010000345.1 GCA_937923225.1 uncultured Aquabacterium sp.
TGGCGCCGTAGGCTTCGAAATAGCCGTGGGCGCCGGTGCCGCGCGCGTGCACGACGCGCTCGGGAATGCGTTCGCGGTCGAAGTGGGTGATCTTTTCGCGCAGGATGAAGTCTTCCAGCAGCGTGGGCCCGCGCAGCCCAGCCTTGAGCGAGTTCTGGTTGTCGCCGATGGGCACGCCCTGGTTGGTGGTGAGCACGCGGCCGGTGCTGTCCACCCGGACGCGGTCCAGCGTATCGATCGTGGCGTTGTGTCCGGGCACGGGGCCATGGCCGGCCTTGCCGTTGGCGTTGGGCTCGCTGAGCGTGCTGCCCACGGCGGCCGGAGAGGGCGGCTCATGCGTGACGCCCTGCGGAGGGGAAACCGCGCTGTCGTAGCCGTATTCGCCCGCCTTATTGGGGTTGTGATGCGTCTGCGCGGCGAGCTGGTTAACCTCGGCATCCAGCTGGGCCACGGCCTCGGGGCCGGCAAGGGGCTTCTTGGGGGCAGTTTTCTTCATCTCGATCCTCTGGCGAAGTGGAAGCGTGGGATGGCGCGGCCATCGACGGGTGCCAGTGGATCGTAGGAGGGGGGCTGCTGCGAGGCTGTCGGGGGATGGCGGAAGTGCGTGTCGGCTGGTGCTGACAGGGGTTACACAAGGTATCTTCGGCTGCGCTCAGGCCGAGGTGTCGACCATGCCCTTATAGGTCAGGGCGCTGGCCTTGTCAGACAGGCTGAACACCGCCGTGGTGCTGCTGCTCTGCTGTTGCTGCATCAGGCTGCTGTAGAGCGACATCACCGCCGCGGGCGTCTTGGCATAGCGGGCCGCCTGGGAGATGGCGGCACTGGAGCGGTTGTCCGTTTCGAGGCTGAGCGCATCCTTCGTCAGAGCGGCGAGGCGCGAGGCCAGTGAGGGCGATGACTTGTCGGCCTTCAGTGCGGCGCTGATGGCCTTCTTGTCATCTTCGCTGCCGGTGATCTTCAGCCCCTGGGTGCTGTCCAGTGCGAAGCTCACCTCACCCTTGAGCGCACCGCCCGATGCTGTCACGGCCTCACGCAGGGCCTTGGCCAATGTCTGCTGAGTCTGCTCCAGCAACTGTCTACCACGCGTGGTCTTGAACGAGGTGGAGGTGCTGGGCTCGATCGTCTTGAGCGTGTCTGCAGCCTTGTCCGTGCCGGTGGTCGGTGTTTTGCCGGTGGTGGCCGTGTCGGTTTCGTCGGATTTGTCCGTCTTGCCGGCGGCGGCTGCAACCTTGGCGCGCAGGCTGTCCGAGTAGGCCAGCATGGCGCTGCTCAGGTTGAAGTTGCTGTTTCCGGTGATCACGCGTGCCTCCTTGGGCCATGAGACGCATGGCCAGCATTGAGGCAGCTTGCCGCAGCGCGGCGTTTCTCACTCGATGGAATCGAAGGGTGTTTTGCCCGGAAAGCGCGCGACAGGCGCCGAAGCGCTCAGTTCAGTGCCACAGGGTCTCGTCGTCCTCGGGCACGTTCAGGCGCTCGCACAGGGATGCAATGGTGCGGGCCTCGTCGAGCGTGAAGTCACCACGGGTGGTGAGCTCCTGGTAGATCGCATCGGACGTGGCCTCGATGGCCACGGCGGTCTGCGACGGGTAGCGGGGCACGGCGCACACGCGCACATCGCCGCCCCGGAACACGTGGATCTCAACGCGGCGGCTGCCGATCTGGCCGATGAGGTGGCGATCTGACTTCTGCATGTGGCGCTCCCGTTCCTGTGCATGCCTTGAACAGGTTAACGACGCCTTTTGGCTCCACCCTTAGAAAAAGGGACGTGGTCTCACGCCCTTATCCGGTGATATCTCACGCTTTCAGTGCGCAGCACCGGGCGCCGCGGGAACCACCCGCGCCAGCACATGGCGCACCATGGCGCGGGCCAGTTCCTGCTCGCCCAGGAACACCACACTGCCGGCCTCGCGGGCCAGCAGTTCGGCCTCGTGCTCGTTGTGGCTGCGCACGACGACTTCGATGTCCGGGTTGAGGGTGCGGGCTGTCTCGATCATCTGGCGTACGGCGTGGGGCTGTGCCGTGGCGATGACCAGCATGCGGGCCTCGGCGATGTGGGCCTGGATCAGCACGCCCGGATCGGAAGCATTGCCCGTGACGGCGGGCGTGCCGGAGGCGCGCAACTGCTCCACCGCCTCGCGGTTCTCATCGGCGACCACGAAGGGGATGCCTTGCTCGGTCAGGGCCTGGGCCACGCGCTTGCCGACGCGGCCATAACCCACCAGCACCACCTGCTTGGACAGGTATTTGCGGTCGGTGGTCATGGGCAGTTCGGCCAGGGGGTCGTCCGGGCGCTCGAAAAGGCGGGCCAGGGGGGAGCGTTCACGCATCCACTTCTGGATCGGCTCGATGGCGCCGAAGAGCAGCGGGTTGATGGCGATGGAGATCAGGGCGCCGGCCAGGATCAGGCTGTTGCCCTCGGGTGGCAGCAGCTTCAGGCTCATGCCCAGGCCGGCCAGGATGAAGGAGAACTCGCCGATCTGGGCCAGGCTGGCCGACACCGTGAGGGCCGTGTTGAGCGGGTAGCGGAAGGCCAGCACCAGGCCGGCCGCGGCGATCGACTTGCCCACCACGATGATGGCCACCACGGCCAGCACCTGCAGGGGCTTGTCGACCAGTACATGCGGGTCGAACAGCATGCCCACCGAGACGAAGAACAGCACCGCGAAGGCATCGCGCAGCGGCAGGGTTTCTTCCGCCGCACGGTGGCTGAACTGCGATTCGCGCAGCACCATGCCCGCGAAGAAGGCGCCCAGCGCGAAGGACACGCCGAACAGCTTGGACGACCCGTAGGCGATGCTCACGGCCGCCGCGATCACGCACAGCGTGAACAGCTCGCGCGAGCCGGTGCGCGTGACCTGCCACAGCACCCACGGGAAGAAGCGCCGCCCGATCACCAGCATGATGGCCACGAAGGCCGCCACCCGTGCCAGCGTGCTGCCCAGTGTGGTCAGCAGGCTGCCGTGCGCCGCATCCGGGTTGGCCTGCGGGGCGCCCAGCCAGCCTGCCAGCGGGGGCAGCAGCACCAGCACCAGTACCATGGCCAGGTCTTCCACGACCAGCCAGCCCACGGCGATCCGGCCGTTGACGGTGTCGAGTACGCCCCGGCTTTCCAGCGCCTTGAGCAGCACCACGGTGCTGGCCACCGACAGGGCCAGCCCGAAGACCAGTGCGCCGCCCAGCGACCAATCCCAGGCCCACATGGCCACGCCCATGCCCAGTGCCGTGGCCACCACCATCTGCAGCGCGGCCCCGGGCAGCGCGATCTTGCGCACCGACAGCAAATCGCCCAGAGAGAAGTGCAGCCCCACGCCAAACATCAGCAGCATCACCCCGATCTCGGCCAACTGCGCGGCGATCTCCATATCGGCCACGTAGCCGGGCGTCGTCGGCCCGATCACGATGCCGGCGAAGAGATAGCCCACCAGAGCCGGCATCTTCAGGTGTGTTGCGATGAACCCGAAGATCAGGGCCAGGCCGAAGCCGACCGCCAGGGTGGTGATGAGGCTGAGTTCATGGTGCATCGGGGCGAGGGTCCTTTCAAGAGCGAGGCTTCAACAGCAAGCCAAAGCAGGCCTTGGGCCGTGACAGGCCAAAGCCAAAGCAGACAAATTGCGTGGGTTCGTTTCGAATTTAACATTCGATTCAGTCGCTGCGCAGCATCCGCGCCAATGGGCGGGACATCTTGCGGGCGATGTGGCCCCAGGGGCTCAGGCCCCGGGCTGCTGGATCAGGCCGTGGTGAGCCAGTGCCAGCGCTCGGCGCTCTCGATCGTGACGGGGTAGAAGGCGGGTGCCATGCCCAACTGCCTGTGCAGCCTGAACACGTTGCAGGCCTGCGCGGGTGTCAGGCCATGGTGCTCGTCGCTGTCGGGCTCGTGCAGGGCGATCACATCACCGGGCAAGTGCCCGAACACGGCCAGCACCGCCTTGTGCTGGCCCGGCCAGGCCACGCGATTGTTGCGCAACACCGCCGAGAGCGTTTCCAGGCGGACGTCGTCCGTCGCGGGGTGCCAGCTCAGGCACCACACGCCGATGCAGGCATCGCGGAACGTGTTGTCCATGCGGACCAATGTACAGGCCGCGTACCAGACGCGCCAGTGAAAAAGCGCCCAACTGGGCGCTTTTCGAAACGAACCACTCAATCGAGTGGTGGCGAGGAGACGAACGCGGGCGGTACGGCCCGGGCATCGTCCCCCTGCCCAAGGATCAGCGGTTGCTTTCCTTGAAGATCACCCATTCGCCGTTGATCGGGCGCCACGTCAGGGTCTTCAGGGTGCTGTCCTTGAAGTCCTGCGAGTTGTAGACCTGCTTGAAAGAGGTCACCACGTAAGGGCCTTGGGCCTGGGCCTTCACGTCCTCGACGTGGATGTCGATCGGACCCTTCTTGCCGACCAGGCGGCGGCGCTCGCTGATCCACTTGGCCGACGACATGCGGGCCGGGGCGAAGTCCTTGGCGTAGAAGGTCA